>JAJYHA010000365.1 GCA_021784995.1 Myxococcales bacterium | reverse complement strand
CAGCGTCCCCCCCTGCGCAGTTTCGCAGTACGCCGTCCCAAATCCTACCCGGGAGCTCCATGTCACGTTTCCTCGTCGCCACCGTCTCGCTGGGCCTCATCGTGGGCTGCCAGCGGCCCACCCCCACGCAGGCCAAGACCAGCCCGGCTCCCGACGCAGGCGCCCCGGTGGCGAAGTGGAGCGGCGGCCAGATCAGCGCCTCCGAGCTCGACGCCGCCGTCTACGACCAGAAGAAGCAGGCGCTCGAGCAGATGCTGGTGCGCCGGCTGGTCGAGCAGAAGGCCAAGGCCGAGAACACCACGCCCGAGGAGATCTTCAAGCGCGAGGTGACGGACAAGCTCAAGAAGCCGACCGACGACGAGATGAAGAAGTTCTACGACGAGCAGGCGAAGCGCCAGCCGCTGCCGCCGTTCGACCAGATCAAGGACCAGATCGCGCAGTACATGGAGCGACCGCAGCTGGCGACCGCGCAGCAGGCGTTCGTCGAGAAGCTGAAGAAGGAGCTGAACGTGGAGATCGCGCTCCGGCCGCCGCGGTTCGACGTCGCCGCCGAGGGGCCCTCGCGGGGGCCGGCCGCCGCGCCCGTCACCATCGTGGAGTTCTCGGACTTCGAGTGCCCGTTCTGCGGGCGCGCCGAGGAGACCGTGAAGCGCGTGATGAAGGAGTACGACGGCAAGGTCCGGCTCGTGTACCGCGACTTCCCGCTGCCCATGCACCCGCAGGCGCAGAAGGCCGCCGAGGCGGCCCAGTGCGCCGGGGACCAGGGCAAGTACTGGGAGATGCACGAGAAGCTCTTCTCGAACCAGCAGGCGCTCGAGCCCACGGCGCTCAAGGGATACGCCAAGGACCTGAAGCTCGACCCGGCGAAGTTCGACAAGTGCCTCGACTCGGGCGAGAAGGTGAAGGTGGTCGACGCCAACAGGCGGGCGGGCGAGAAGCTGGGCGTGACGGGCACCCCGGCCTTCTTCGTGAACGGGTACCAGCTCACGGGGGCGCAGCCCTTCGAGGAGTTCAAGTCGCTGATCGATCAGGAGCTGGCGCGGAAGTAGCCGTCCGCCGTCCGCCGCGTTAACTACGGGGCCCGCCGCGGTTCGCGGTGGGCCCCTCGTCGTTCGCGACGGGACGGCAGACCTCGAGCCGGGACGGACCGACATGGGTGCCTACGACCACCAGGGGATCACGGCCATCGCCGAACGCCGCCAGACGCGGCCGGTCCGCGTCGGGGCGGTGCAGGTCGGAGGCGGCGCGCCCATCGCGGTCCAGTCCATGACGACGACCGACACGCGCGACCCAGCGGCCACGCTGGCGCAGGTGGAGGCGCTCGCCGGCGCAGGGGCCGACATCGTCCGCCTGGCCGTGCCCGACGCGGAGGCGGCGGCGGCGCTGCCGGCGATCGTGCGCGGCGCGCCGGTGCCGCTGGTGGCGGACATCCACTTCGACTACCGGCTGGCGCTGACCGCGCTCGAGGCCGGCATCCACTGCATCCGCCTCAACCCCGGCAACATCGGCTCGCGCGAGCGCGTGCGCGAGGTGGTGAGGGCGGCGCGCGAGCGGATGGTGCCGATCCGCATCGGCGTGAACGCCGGCTCGCTGGAGGAGGACATCGTCCAGAGGCACGGCTGGCCGACGGCCGAGGGGATGGTCGAGAGCGCCGCCCGGCACATCCGGTTCCTGGAGGACGAGGGTTACCGCGAGATCAAGGTCTCGCTCAAGGCGCACGACGTGGCGATGACCGTCCGGGCCAACCGCCTCTTCGCCGAGCGCTTCGACTACCCGCTCCACCTCGGGATCACCGAGGCCGGCACGCTCCTCTCCGGCGCGGTCAAGAGCGCGGCCGGCATGGGCATCCTCCTCGCCGACGGCATCGGCGACACCCTCCGCGTCTCGCTGGCGGCCGATCCGGTGGAGGAGGTGAAGGTCGCCCGCGTCCTGCTCAAGTCGCTCGGGCTCAAGTTCGGCGGCGCCACCCTGACGGCCTGCCCCACCTGCGGCCGGTGCTCGGTCGGGATGATCCCCATCGCGGAGCGGATCGAGCAACGGCTCTCGCTCCTCAAGGGGGACGTCAACGTGGCGGTGATGGGGTGCGAGGTGAACGGCCCGGGTGAGGCGGCGGCGGCCGACGTCGGGATCGCCTACGGGCACAAGGGCGTGGGCCTCCTCTTCAAGGCGGGCCAGATCGTGAAGCGGATGGACGCCGAGCAGCTCGAGGACGCGCTCGTCGAGGAGGCGACGCGCATCGCCGAGGAGCGTGCCGCGGGGAAGTAGGCCTCCCCGTGCGCTCCCCCGCCGCGCGCAGGCGGCGACGCGGGGCGCGGCGGTGCTATAACCCCCGGGCCATGCACGCCGCGCGCTACAGCCAGCTCTTCATCCCCACCCTCAAGGAAGCCCCCGCCGACGCGCAGGTCGCGTCGCACAAGCTCCTGGTGCGCGCCGGGTTCATCCGGCAGCTCGGGGCGGGGATCTACGACTACCTCCCCCTCGCCCGGCGCACGCTGGCGCGGATCGAGGCCATCGTCCGCGAGGAGATGGACGCCATCGGCGGGCAGGAGTTCCACCTGCCGGCGCTCCACCCGGCCGAGATCTGGAGGGAGTCGGGGCGCTGGGAGCTGATGGGCGACAACATGTTCCGCCTCAAGGACCGCAAGGGCGGGGACTACGGCCTCGGCATGACGCACGAGGAGATCTTCACCGCCATCGCGCGCGCCGAGCTGCGCAGCTACCGGCAGCTCCCGCAGGTCTGGTACCAGATCCAGACCAAGTTCCGCGACGAGCCCAGGCCGAAGTCGGGCCTGCTGCGGGTGCGGCAGTTCACGATGAAGGACGCCTACTCCTTCGACGTGGACCCGGCGGGCCTCGACGCGCGCTACGAGGACCAGCGGCGCGCCTACGAGCGGATCTTCTCCCGCTGCGGGCTCGCCTTCGTGACCGTCCAGGCGCACTCGGGCGCCATGGGCGGCTCCGGCTCGCAGGAGTTCATGGTCCGCACCGACGCGGGCGAGGACCTCGTGGCGGCCTGTCCGCGGTGCCGCTACGCCGCCAACACCGAGACCGCGACCTCGCGCACGGCCCCGGTGCCGGACGGCCCCGGCCTGGCCGCGCCCGAGCGCTTCGCCACCCCGGGGGTGGTCACCATCGAGGCCCTGGAGCGGCCCCCGCACGGCGTCCCTGCCGCACGGCAGCTCAAGACGCTGGTCTACGTCGCCGACGACCGGCCGGTGGTGGCGGTGGTGCGCGGGGACCAGGAGCTGAACGAGGCGAAGCTGCAGACCGCCACCGGCGCCTCGGCGGTGCGGCCCGCCCATCCCGAGGAGATCCCGCCGCTCATGGGCGCGCGCGCCGGGTCGCTGGGGGCGGTCCGCTTCACCCGCGCGCCGGTCCTGGTGGACGCCTCGCTCGCGGAGCGCAGGGACATGGTGACCGGCGCCAACGAGGACGGGTTCCACCTGCGCGGGGTCGACGTCCGCCGGGACCTCCTCCCGCACGCGCAGGTGGCCGAGCTCCGCACCGTCCGCGCCGGCGAGGGCTGCCCGCGGTGCGAGGGGACGCTTGAGGTCTTCAAGGCGCTCGAGGTCGGCCACATCTTCAAGCTCGGCACGCGGTACTCCGTCTCCATGGGCGCGACGGTGCTCACGGCCGACGGCGCCGAGGTGCCCATCGTGATGGGCAGCTACGGGATCGGCGTGGAGCGGATCATGGCGGCCGCCATCGAGCTGCATCACGACGCCGACGGCATCGTCTGGCCGCTCTCCATCGCGCCCTACCACGCCACCGTGCTGCCCCTGGGGAAGGAGCCGGAGCTGGCCCGCGCCGCCGAGGAGGTGGTGGCCGCCCTGACGGCCGCCGGCGCCGACGTGCTCCACGACGACCGCGACGAGCGCGCGGGGGTGAAGTTCAAGGACGCCGACCTGCTCGGCATCCCCATCCGCGTCGCCGTCGGCCGCAAGGGCCTGGCGGAGGGGAAGGTGGAGTGGAAGCGGCGCGGGACGAAGGAGGTCGAGCTGGTGCCGCTGTCCGAGGTGGGCGCGCGGGCGGCGGCGCTCCTCCGCGCCGAGGGCGCCGGGACGCCGTGAGCGCGCGCGCCCGCATCTGCGCCGCGCTCGACTTCTCCCGCTGGGAGGCGGCGGAGCCCTTCGCGCGAGCGGTCGCGCCGGAGGTGGGGCTGCTCAAGGTGGGGCTCGAGCTCTTCGCGGCCGAGGGCCCGGCCGTGGTGCGCCGCGCGGCGGCGCTCGGGTGCCCGGTCTTCCTCGATCTCAAGCTGCACGACATCCCCAACACCGTGGAGGGCGCCGCGCGGGGCGCGGCCGCGAGCGGGGCCGCCCTGCTCACGGTGCACGCCAGCGGCGGCGCCGAGATGGTCCGCGCCGCCGTGCGCGGCGCGGGGCCGGGGGTGCGCGTCCTGGCGGTGACCGTCCTGACCAGCCTCGACGACGCGGCCCTGCGCGCGATCGGGCTGGAGGGCCCGCCGCGCGAGGCGGTGGTCCGGCTGGCCGCGCTCGCGGTGGCGGCGGGC
>JAJYHA010000124.1:4239-4518 GCA_021784995.1 Myxococcales bacterium | reverse complement strand
GCTGGTCGTAGTCGGCGGCCTCGATGGGGAAGACGCCGCTGAAGACCATGGGCTTCACGATCTTGAAGCCCGGGAAGGGCTCGGCGGTGGGCTGGGCGGCGTCGGTGATGGTGTCGCCCACCTTGGCGTCGTGGACGTCCTTCACGTTCGCGACCACCACGCCCACCTCGCCGGCGATGAGGCGCTCGACGGGGCGCGAGAAGGGTGCGAACACGCCCAGCTCCTGCACGTCGAACTCCTTGCGGTTCGACCAGAGCCGGATGCGCTGGCGCGGCGCGA
>JAJYHA010000124.1:0-4229 GCA_021784995.1 Myxococcales bacterium | reverse complement strand
GCGCGGCGAGGCGAAGCGGTTCAAGGTGTGACCCGCGCGGCCGTGGGCCAGGGGCGCTCCGCCGGCGCGGCCGGCAGCGCCACGGCGCGCACGTCGGCGCGGTCCAGGCCCGCGGCGGGGGGTGCGAGAAGGGTGCGAACACGCCCAGCTCCTGCACGTCGAACTCCTTGCGGTTCGACCAGAGCCGGATGCGCTGGCGCGGCGCGAGCTTCCCCTCGAAGACCCGCACCAGCATCACCACCCCGCGGTACGAGTCGTACCAGGAGTCGAAGACGATCGCCTTGAGCGGCGCCGCCGGGTCGCCGCGCGGCGGGGGCACCCGGCTGACGACCTGCTCGAGGATCTCGACGATGCCGACGCCCTCCTTGGCCGAGGCGGGGACCGCGTCGGTCGCGTCGAGCCCGATCACCTCCTCGATCTCGCGCCGCACCCCCTCCACGTCGGCCGAGGGCAGGTCGATCTTGTTGATGACGGGGATGATCTCGAGATCGTGATCGAGCGCCTGGTAGACGTTGGCGAGCGTCTGCGCCTCGACGCCCTGGCTCGCGTCGACGACCAGGATCGCGCCCTCGCAGGCGGCCAGGGAGCGCGAGACCTCGTAGGCGAAGTCGACGTGCCCCGGCGTGTCGATCAGGTTCAGCTCGTACTCGCCGCCGTCGCGGGCCCGATAGCGCATGCGGACGGTCTGGGCCTTGATGGTGATCCCGCGCTCGCGCTCCAGCTCCATGTTGTCGAGGAACTGCGCCTGGGCCTCCCGCTGGCTCACCGTGCCGGTCGCCTCGAGCAGGCGGTCCGCGAGCGTGGACTTGCCGTGATCGATGTGCGCGATGATCGAGAAGTTCCGGATGTGCTGGTTCTCTGCGGGCATCGAGGGACGGCCTCATAACACGTCGCGCCGGTCCGTGCGCGAGGCCATTCCAGACGCTCCCTGCAGACCCCATCCGTGAAAGCACCGGAACTCCAGTATGTTGTGTGGTGCCATATATGGCACCACAATACGTTGTGTTGACTGTGTGGCGATTTGGCCCCAGAGTCGTCACCCGGTGGCTGGTCGAGGCGGACCCGCTCTCTTGTCAGGGGCCGTTGCTATGTCGATGGACGTGGGCGAGGTGGGCGGAGGACGACGGCGGCGGTTCGACTGCTGATTTCCTAGGCATCTTCGACACTTGTGGAGAACCTTCCGGCACGTCATCGACGGCCGGCCGGGAGGCTTTTTTCTCGAAACGCGCTCGAGAGAGCGCCGTGGAACGGCGCGGGGCGGGGACCCCCGGCCAGGAAGGGTCGAGATGATCGAGCGCGAGAGCATCGTCGGGCAGCGGCGTAACGGCAGGACCGGCAAGCGCCTGCACAGGCGGGGGATCGCGGTGCCCCGCTACTTCTCGACGCAGGCGGTGGATCCGGCCGAGGAGCTGGCCTGGGAGAGCCGCACCGCCGCCATCACGGGCGACGGCGGAAAGGTCATCTTCGAGCAGAAGGACGTCGAGGTCCCGAAGAGCTGGTCCGCGCTCGCGACCAACGTCGTCGCCTCCAAGTACTTCCGCGGCGCCCTCGGGTCGCCCCAGCGCGAGAGCTCGGTCCGGCAGCTCGTGAGCCGCGTGGTCAGCACCATCGGCCGCTGGGGCCGGACCGACGGGTACTTCGCCTCCGAGGAGGACGCGGCCGCCTTCGAGGCGGAGCTCTCCCACCTGCTCTACCGGCAGAAGATGTCCTTCAACTCCCCGGTCTGGTTCAACGTCGGCGTCGAGGAGCGCCCGCAGTGCAGCGCGTGCTTCATCAACGCCGTCTCCGACTCGATGGACTCCATCCTCCGGCTCGCGCACACCGAGGGGATGCTCTTCAAGTACGGCTCGGGCGCCGGCTCCAACCTCTCCAAGATCCGCTCCTCGAAGGAGCCGCTCTCGGGCGGCGGCGGGGCGTCCGGGCCGGTGAGCTTCATGCGCGGCTTCGACGCCTTCGCGGGCGTCATCAAGAGCGGCGGCAAGACCCGCCGCGCCGCCAAGATGGTGATCCTCGACGTCGATCACCCCGACATCGAGGAGTTCGTCGACTGCAAGGCCACCGAGGAGAAGAAGGCCTGGTCCCTCATCGAGGCGGGGTACGACGGCGGGTTCAACGTCCGCGGCGGCGCCTACGACTCGGTCTTCTTCCAGAACGCCAACCACTCGGTCCGGGTCACCGACGCCTTCATGCGCGCGGTGCAGACCGACGCCGAGTGGCCGCTCCTGGGCCGGCTCGACGGCAGCACGGTGGAGACGGTGCGGGCGCGCGCCCTCATGCGGAGGATCACCGAGGCGGCCTGGCTGTGCGGTGATCCGGGCATGCAGTTCGACACCACCGTGAACGCCTGGCACACCTGCAGCGGCACGGATCGCATCAACGCGTCCAACCCGTGCTCGGAGTACATGTTCCTCGACGACTCCGCCTGCAACCTGGCGTCGCTGAACCTGATGCACTTCCGCTCCATCGACGGCGGCTTCGACGCGGAGAGCTTCAAGCGCGCCGTGGACCTCACCGTCCTGGCGCAGGAGATCCTGGTCTCCAACGCGCGCTACCCCACCGAGGCCATCGCCCGGAACAGCGAGGCGTACCGGCCGCTCGGGCTCGGCTACGCCAACCTCGGCGCGCTCCTCATGGCGAGCGGCGTCCCCTACGACTCCGACGCAGGCCGCGCCTGCGCCGCCGCCATCACCGCGCTCATGACGGGGGAGGCCTACGCCATGAGCGCCCGCATCGCCGCCCACACCGGACCCTTCGCCGGCTTCGACCAGAACCGCACGCCCTGCCTGGGCGTGCTGCGCAAGCACGCGGCGGAGGTGGACCGGATCGACCACCGCCTGGCCCCGCCCGACGTGGTGGCCGCGGCGCGCGCCTCCTGGAACGACGCGGTGCGCATGGGCGAGGTCCACGGCATCCGCAACGCCCAGGTCACGGTGCTCGCCCCCACCGGCACCATCGGCTTCATGATGGACTGCGACACCACCGGCATCGAGCCCGACATCGCGCTCGTCAAGTACAAGAAGCTGGTCGGCGGCGGCGTGCTCAAGATCGTCAACAACACGGTCCCGCTGGCGCTGCAGCGGCTCGGCTACGCGCCGGAGACGATCCACTCCGTCCTGCAGTTCATCGACGAGATGGAGACCATCGAGGGCGCGCCCGGCCTGCGCGAGGAGCACCTCCCGGTCTTCGACTGCGCGTTCAAGCCGGCCAACGGAGCGCGGACCATCCACTACATGGGCCACATCCGCATGATGGGCGCCGTCCAGCCCTTCCTGTCGGGCGCGATCTCCAAGACCGTCAACATGCCGAGCTGCGCCACCCCGGAGGACATCGAGCAGGCCTACGTCGAAGCGTGGCGCCTCGGGCTCAAGGCGATCGCCGTGTACCGCGACGGATGCAAGCGGAGCCAGCCGCTCAACACCGGCCGCGCCAAGGAGGCCGAGGCGGAGAAGGCTCCCGCCGGTCCGGAGCGGCTGGCTCGCCGCCGGCTCCCCGACGAGCGCCGGGCCATCACGCACAAGTTCTCCATCGGCGGGCACGAGGGCTACATGACCGTCGGCATGTACGACGACGGCACCCCGGGTGAGCTCTTCGTGACCATGGCGAAGGAGGGCTCGGTGGTCTCCGGGTTGATGGACAACTTCGCCACCTCCATCTCGATGGCGCTGCAGTACGGCGTCCCGCTCCGGGTCCTCTGCGACAAGTTCAGCCACACCCGGTTCGAGCCCTCGGGCTTCACGGGCAACGCCGACATCCCCATCGCCAAGTCGATCACCGACTACATCTTCCGATGGCTGGCGCTGAAGTTCCTGCCCAGCGAGGAGGCGCAGCACGTCGAGCAGGCCAGGAAGGACCTCGCTCCCGGCGCCGCTCCGCAGCCGCTCAAGCCGGCGGCCGCCAGCAGGACCGTCGACGTGGTGCTCCCGCCCATCGCGCGCGACCCGGCGCCCGGCGAGAGCCCGATGCAGATGCAGCAGGACGCGCCGCCCTGCCCGACCTGCGGGAGCATCACGGTCCGGAACGGCGCCTGCTACAAGTGCCTGAACTGCGGCACGACGACGGGCTGCAGCTAGGAGGCGTCCTCCCGTCGCATCCACCTGCTCCTGGCGGAGCCGGCGGCGTGCCGCGATCACGCGGGGACGGCGCGCCGTCGCGGAGTGCGGCGGACGGGTACGGTCAGACAAGATGAAACGGCTGGCTCACTGCGCGAGTGCGCGGATTAGCCTCGGGGT
>JAJYHA010000085.1 GCA_021784995.1 Myxococcales bacterium | reverse complement strand
AGCCCCAGCCGGCGCTGGATGTCGCGGAGGAGGTCGAGGATGGCGCCGGTGGTCTCGAGGTCCAGCGCCGAGGTCGCCTCGTCGCAGAGCAGGATGCGCGGCGAGTTGGCCAGCGCTCGCGCGATCGCCACCCGCTGCTTCTGCCCGCCGGAGAGCTGGGCCGGGTAGGAGGAGGCCTTGTCCTGCAGGCCGACCAGCTCGAGAAGCTCCGTCGCGCGCCGGCGCGCCTGCGCCCGCGGCGCGCCGGCGACCGTGAGCGGGAGCGCCACGTTGGCGAGGGCGGTCCGCGCGTGCAGCAGGTTGTAATGCTGGAACACCATCCCGATGCCGCGGCGCACCTCGCGCAGCCGCTCGCCGCCGGCGCCGGTGATGTCCACCCCGTCGATGCGCACCGTGCCGCGCGTGGGTCGCTCGAGCAGGTTGATGGTGCGGACCAGGGTGCTCTTGCCGGCGCCGTTCGCGCCGACCAGCCCGAAGATCTCGCCCGCCTCGATGCGCAGCGAAACGCCGGCCACGGCCTCCAGCGGCCCGGCCGGGGTGGAGAACCGGACGGCGACGTCGGTCAGCTCGATCATCGGCCGGCGCCGGAGGCCGGCGCCGGCAGCATCCACTCCGGCTTCTGGAAGTCCTTGAACGGTCCGGCCGGGTCGTCGATCACCTTGCGGAACTCCGGCGACTCGACCACCGCCCGGATGTCGCGCGCCAGGGGCCGGCCGAGGTCCTCGGTCCGCACCGCGATCACGTTCTTGTGCCGCTCCTCCAGCTGCTCCACCGCGAGCGCCGAGGAGAGCGGGATGCCGGCCGCGATGGCGTAGTTGCCGTTCACGACCGCCAGCGCCACGCTGTCCAGCGAGCGGGGCGTCTGGGCCGCCTCGATGGGGCGGATCCTGAGGTGGCGCGGGTTCTCCACGACGTCCCTCTCCGAGGCGCGGGTCGGGTCGACGTCGGCGCGGAGCTTCAACAGGCCGTGGCGCTGGAGCAGCTGCAGGCTGCGGGCGAGGTTGGTGGGGTCGTTGGCGACCGTGACCTCGTCACCCGGCTTCAGCTGATCCAGGGAGCGGACGCGCCGCGAGTAGAGGCCGGCGCCGGCCGTGGGGACCGTGACGACCGGGGAGAGCGCGAGGCCCTTGTCCTTCGAGAATTTCTCCAGGTAGACGCGGTGCTGGAAGAGGTTGGCCGCGATGGAGCCGTTCGCCAGCGCGAGGTCGGGCTGGACGTAGTCGCTGAACTCCTTCACCGTGACGCGGTAGCCGCGCCGCTCCAGCCCCGGCTGGATGGCCTTGCGGACCATGTCGCCGTAAGGCCCGGGCGATACGCCGAACACCAGCTCCCGGGGGTCGCCGCCGGCCCGGGCCGGCGAGGTGGGCGCCGCGGCGAGCGCGCACGCGAGGAGGAACGATCCCATCGTTTTCATGGGCGTCGTCCTATGTGGCGGACGAGATTCCCGTCAAGCGGAAATCACACCCGGGCCAGCCTCTCGCAGGCGCGGGCGAGCGTGTCGTCGTTCTTCGCGAAGCAGAAGCGCAGCACCCGGTCGGCGGGCGGGACCTGGTAGAAGGCCGAGACGGGGATGGAGGCCACGCCCACCTCGCGGGTCAGCCGCTCGGCGAGCTGCACGTCGGGCTCGTCGCCGATCCGGCCGTAGTCCACGCACTGGAAGTAGGTGCCGGTGCACGGGAGCAGCCGGAAGCGCGTCTGCGCCATGCCCTGCCGGAACAGGTCGCGCTTGCGCTGGTAGAAGGCCGCCAGCTCCAGGTAGCGGCTCGCGTCCGCGAGGTAGTCCGCCAGCGCGAGCTGCACCGGCGTGTTGACCGAGAAGACGATGAACTGGTGGGCGCGCCGGAACTCGAGCATGAGCTCGCGCGGTGCCAGCACGTATCCCACCTTCCACCCCGTGACGTGGCACGTCTTGCCGAAGGAGCTGATCACGAAGGAGCGGGCGGCCAGCTCCGGCAGCCGCGCGCAGCTCTCGTGCCGGCGCCCGTCGAACAGCACGTGCTCGTAGACCTCGTCCGAGATCACCACCACGTCGGTCCCGCGCACCAGGTCGGCGAGGCCGCGCAGGTCGGCCGCGTCCCAGGTGGTGCCGGTCGGGTTGTGCGGAGTGTTGACGAAGAGGGCGCGGGTCCGGGGCGTGAAGGCCCGGCGCACGGCCGCCCAGTCGGGCCGGTAGTCCGGCGCGCGGAGCGGCACCCTCACCGGCGTCGCGCCGAGCAGCTCGACGGCGGGGGCGTAGGCGTCGTAGGCGGGCTCGAGCAGCACCACCTCGTCGCCGGGTCGGACGAGGCACGCGACGGCGGAGAAGAGGGCCTGCGTCCCGCCGGCGGTGACGGTGATCTCGTGCTCCGGATCGTAGCGGGCGCCGTAGAGCGCCTCGACCTTGGCCGCGATCACCTCGCGCAGGGCGGGGGCGCCGGCCATGGGCGCGTACTGGTTCGACCCCGCGCGCATGTGCCGGGCCACCAGGTCGTAGAGCAGCGGCGGCGCGGAGAACTCCGGGAACCCCTGCGACAGGTTGAGCGCGCCGAGGTCCGAGGCGAGCCTCGACATGACGGTGAAGATGGTCGTGCCGACGTGCGGCAGGCGGGACGTCAGGGTTCCGGGGAAGGTGGGCATGAGGCGCTCGCGGTCGGTTCCCGAGGCGCGAACGTATAGCGCACGAGCGCCATCGCGCGCGAGCGCTTCGCGCGGTGGGTCCGCGATCAGCGTCGATCGGGCCCGCGGCCGGGCGCCGGGTGCGCCCCGTCACCAGGGCTCGGGCCCGCCGGATCCTCGAGCAGCGCCCGGCACCGTGGACAGGTCACCTGCGCGCGCACCGTGGTCCAGTTGGTGGCCTCGCGCGGCGCGCCGCAGGAGGCGCGGAGCGCCAGCGCGGGCACGTCGAGCCGCGCGAAGTGGAGGAATCCCGGCACGTCGAGGTGCATACTCCGGCGCCCCGGGGGCGGGGAGAGGCATGTCGTCACAATCCCCTCGGAGGGGGGGGCCGAGCTCCGCGCGGCGGGGCCGGCGCTCCCGGGGCGGCGCGGCGGCTTCCTCTCGAGCGCGGACCGCCGGCGGCCTGCTGTGGCTCAGGGGAGCGCCCGCAGCGCCGCGGGCACGTCCGAGACGGCGAGGTAGACCGTCGCCCGGTGCGCGCCCGCGACGCCGACGAAGATGCTGTTCACGTTCACCCCCGCATCCGCGAGGCGCTTGGTCACCGCGGCCAGCGCGCCGGGCGTGTCGCGCAGCGAGACCTCCAGGACGTCCTCCTCCCGGGGGGCCCAGCCGTGGGCCGCGAGCGCTCGGAGCGCCGCGGCCGGGCGATCGACCACCATCCGCACCACGCCCTGGCCGCCCTCGTTCCCGCCGTGGACCGCCCGGAGGTTGATCTCCTTCGCGCCCAGCACCGCCATGATCTCGCTCAGCATTCCGGGGCGGTCCTCGACCCGGACCACCACCGCCCTGGCTCGTGGCATGCGCCTCACCTCCGGTGGGACGTGGCGAATCAAGCGCACCCGGCGCCGAAACGCAACGCTCCGCCAAAATTGCACCACGGCTGTAGACGGGTACGATGTGCGGCGAAGCCGCTCAGGAGAGCACACGCATGGCGGGCAACGACAAGCAGAAGCAGTCGCTCTACTTCCCCGAGGACATGCTGGGGGAGATCATGCGCGAGGCGAACCGGCTCGATCGGTCCCTCTCGTGGATGGTCCAGCACGCGTGGCGCATCGCGCGCGACGAGGTGCGCCGGTTCCCGTCGGTGGATCGGTTCCGCGCCGGCGCCGGTGGCGAGGGCGCGCCCGAGCGCCGCGCCGCCGATCCGAAGGAGGACGCGGGCGCGCAGGTGCGCGAGTTCCTGAAGGGCAAGTTCGAGAAGGAGTGCTCGGGCTGACGGGGGCGCGGCTCGGGGCCGCGCCCGCGTCCCTCCGCCTCCGCTCAGGGAGCGACCACGTCGAGCACGTAGTCGTGCGCGGCCAGCGCCGCGGGCGGCATCGCTTCGGCCTTCACGCGGCGCGCCACCTCCTCGCGTGGCAGCTCGAAGATGGCGTCGAGGATGGCGCCGCGGTCGGCGGCGGCGGCCTCCGCCACCACGAAGAGCACGCGGGCGCTGTGCTGGATGTACCGCGGCGAGAGGAGCTGGCGCTTCAGCAGGTCCATGATGAGGGGTGCCTTGGAGCGGTCGAAGCGGCCCGGGTCCCCGCGGCGGTCCAGCTCCGCGAAGAAGGCGGCCGTCCACTCCGCGTGGTATCCCCACACCTTGTCGAACAGGGCGCGCGTGAAGCGGCTCCCGGCCTTCACCGGCTCGGCGTCGGCGCCGATCACCACGCCGTCCCCGGTGAGCGCCTGGCGCTGCAGGTGCCCGTCCCGGGTGATCGTGCCCTCGTGCTGGACGAGCGACCAGAGCCACGAGACGTAGATGCGGTACGTGGCGAGGTCGTTCATGAAGCGCAGCTTCAGCTCGTAATCGTCGATCGCGGCGGCGAAGTTGCCGTTCAGGATCTGGTAGCCGTAGTTGGCCGCCATGTAGAACGCGAGCTGCAC
>JAJYHA010000199.1 GCA_021784995.1 Myxococcales bacterium | reverse complement strand
CCGATCTCGCCGCCGCGCTCCTCGGCATCAGCGAGCGGAACCTCTACCGAAAGATCCGCGAGCACCGCCTCGACCGCGCCCCGGCCCCCGGGACCGTCCCCGGCTGGTGACCCCCGCGCCCACCCGCCTCCCCTCCCCGGCCGCCCCGGGAAGAGCGACGCCGCGGCGAGGAGACGACCCCGGCCCGGAGCGCCCTCCGGCGGCGGTCGACCCACGCCGCCGGAGGTGGTCCGGGCCACACCGCACGCCCCGCCGTGGGGCGCGGGAGACGCGCCTACCTGCGAGGTCCGCTCGCCGGCGCGGTCGGTGAGCCCGCCGGGCCCGGCGCGGTCGGCATGCCCGGCGCCGCGGTGCCGGAGGGGCCGCCGCCGGGGACCATCCCCGCGGGCGCCATCCCGTTCTGGTGCATCTCCCTCATCCGCTCCTGCTCGGCCGCCACGTTCCTCGAGGCGCCCGGCGCGCCGGCCCCGTTCCCGCCTGGCTGCGAGGGCTGGCCGCCACGGATCGTCGCGCCCGTCGCCGCTCCCACCGCAGCGCGGTTGGCCGCCTCGACGTGGTTCGCCGCCGCTTCGCTCGCGGCCCGCTGCTTCAGCTGGGTGGCCGTGCGCTCCTCCGCACGGGTGGTGGTCCGCTGCTGCGTGCGCTCCATGGCGCGGGTCCGGAGCTGATCACCCGCCTGCTCGGCGCCCTGCACCTGTTGCTGCGTGCGCTCCATGGCGCGGGTCCGGAGCTGGTCGCCCGCCTGCTCGGCGCCCTGCACCTGCTGCTGCGTGCGCTCCATGGCGCGGGTCCGGAGCTGATCACCCGCCTGCTCGGCGCCCTGCACCTGCTGCTGCGTGCGCTCCATGGCGCGGGTTCGGAGCTGGTCGCCCGCCTGCTCGGCGCCCTGCACCTGCTGCTGCGTGCGCTCCATGGCGCGAGTCCGGAGCTGGTCGCCCGTCCCGTCCTGAAGCCGATCCCGGGTCTGCAGCTTGTCCTGGGTCTGCAGCTTGTCCTGGGTCTGGAGCTGGTCGCCCGTCCCGTCCTGCAGCCGGTCCCTGTCCTGATCCTGCAGGCGGTCGCGATCCCCGGCCCGCTGTGCGAGCTCCTCGTCGATCGCCTGCCGAACGGCGCTGTCGCCCTGGGCGAGGGCCGAGCTGGCGAGCAGCAGGCCGGCTGCGGCTGCGGAGAGGATCTTCGTCTTCATGGCGTTCTCCTTCGAGTGGAAGCCGCGCGATGCGGCGCCCACCCCGGGAGCATCCGGCGTGCCGGCGAGATCCGGCCGGATCTCCGTGTCCGCCCGCGCCGAAGCGTACCGGCGCGTACGACCGAGCGTACGGGATGGTTCGGCGCGGCGGTTCGACGCGCGCAGCTCCGGCGCGCGTGGGGGGGCCCGCACCGATCCCCCCGGACCACGATCCTCGTAGAATCGGCGCTCAGCGGGAGGACACCATGACGCGCGACATCTACACCGAGCCAGAGGACTTCGACCTCGACACCCTGCGAAACCTCGGCCCGCTGGCGGTGCTCGCCGGGACCTGGGAGGGGCAGGGGCTCGACACCCACCCGTCCGCCGACGGGTCGGAGGAGGAGCCGTACCGCGAGCAGCTGACGTGCGAGCCGATCGATCCGCAGCCGAACGGCCCGCAGCTCCTCTACGGACTGCGCTACCACCAGCACGTCCACAAGCTCGACGAGCCCCTCACCTTCCACGATCAGGTCGGCTACTGGCTCTGGGAGCCGGCGACCGGGGCCCTCCTCCACACGCTCGCCATCCCGCGCGGGCTCGTGGCGATGGCCGCCGGGACCGCCGCGCCGACGGCGAAAAGCTTCACCGTGCGGGCGCTGCTCGGGTCGCCGACCGCCGGCGTCCTGTCCGCGCCCTTCCTGCACGAGAACTTCCGGACGCTCGAGTTCGCGATCACCGTCGCCGGGGGGCCCGACGGCTCGCTCACCTACGAGGAGGAGACCGTCCTGCAGATCGCCGGGCGGCCGGAGCCCTTCCACCACACCGACCGGAGCACGCTCCACCGGGTGCGGCCCCCGGCCCCCAACCCCGCGGCGCCGGCCGGAGGCGGTGCCCGGCGCGGGTAGACCCCGGGGAGCTCCCGGGGGGATCGCCGGCGGGCGCCGCGCTCACAGCTCGCTCGCGGTGAGGCTGTCCGGCTCGGCCGCGGCCCCGGGATCCGCGAAGACCCGGACGCGCCGCGGCGAGAGGTGGACCCGGAGGCCCGGCCGGAGCGCCGCGAGGAGCGCGGCGCCGCGGCGGGCGTCCACCTCCGCCTCGAGCCGCTCGCCGTGGGGCGGCGCCGAGAGCTCGACGCGGACGGCGGCGCCGCGCGGCACCAGCCGCGCCACCGTCGCCGCGAGGCTCCCCGGGACCGCCGCGAGGTGGAGCTCGAGCTCGTGGGGCCGGACGAAGACGTGGGCCGGCGCGCGCGCCCCCCCGGCCGGCGCGGCGAACTCGAGATCGCCGACGTAGGCTCGCCCCCCGTCGACGCGACCGCGGAGGACGTTCACCGCCCCCAGGAAGCGCATCACGAAGGCGCTGGCCGGCTCCTCGAAGACCTGGGCCGGCGTGCCGACCTGCTCCACCCGGCCGCCGTTCATGATGACGACCCGGTCGGCCACGTCGAACGCCTCCTCCTGGTCGTGGGTGACGAGGAGGCCGGTGGCGCCGGACCGGTCGGTGTGCTCCCGCAGCCAGCGCCGGAGGGCGAGGCGCATGCGGGGGTCGAGGGCGCCGAACGGCTCGTCGAGGAGGAGGAGCCGCGGGCTCGCCGCGAGCGCCCGGGCGATGGCCACCCGCTGGCGCTGCCCCCCGGAGAGATCGCCCGGGCGGCGGTCCTCGAGGCCCGCGAGCCCGAGGAGCGCGGCCAGCTCGGCGACGCGCGCCTCGACCTCGCGGCGCGGGCGGCGGCGCACGGAGAGCGCGAAGCCGACGTTGGCGGCGACCGTCAGGTGCTCGAAGAGGGCGACCTGCTGGAAGACGAGCCCGACGTTGCGGGCCCGGAGGGCGCGCGCCGAGGCGGGGGCCCCGTCGTGGAGGACCTGGCCCTCGTCCGGCCGCTCGAGCCCCGCGAGGAGGCGCAGCAGGGTCGTCTTCCCGCAGCCCGAGGGGCCGAGGACCGCGACCAGCTCCCCCGGCGCGACGGCGAGGCTGAGCCCCCGCAGCGCCCAGGCGCCGCCGAAGGCCTTCCCGGCGCCGCGCAGCTCGACGCTCACCGGCCCCCTCCCGGCGCCGGCGCCGCTCGGAGGCGCCGCGCCCACCGGCGGCCGAGGAGCGCGGGGAGCGCCACGGCGAAGAGGAGCGAGGAGACGGCGAGCGAGGCGCGCAGGGCGTGTCGCCGGTGGAGCTCGGCGACGTGCACCGGGAGCGTGGCCGCGGCCCCCGGGAGGCCGCGGTTCACCACCGCCGCCGCGCCCAGCTCGCCGACGGCGCGCGCGGCGCAGAGGATGGCGCCCGACACTGCGCTGGCGCGCAGGCCCGGGAGGGTGACCCGGGTCAGCACCTGGAGGCCGCTCGCCCCCAGCGAGAGCGCCGCCTCCTCCGCCGCCGTCCCGCGCCGCTGGAGCGCCGGGATCAGCTCGCGGGCGACGAGCGGGAAGGTGACCAGCACGGTCGCGAGGAGCACCCCGGGGACCGCCCCGATCCCGCCGGGCACGGCGGCCCGCCAGGCCGGCGCGAGCGGGCCGGCGGCGCCCAGCAGGAGGACGGTCGCGAGCCCCGCGACGACCGGCGGGACGCCGGCCGGGAGCTCGACGAGCGCGAGGACGATCGCCTGGCCGGGGTAGCGGAAGCGCCCGAGCGACCAGGCCGCGGCGATCCCGAAGGCGGCGCTCACCGGGACCGCCACCCCCGCGGCGAGGAGGGTGAGCCGGACGGCGGCGAGCGCCCCGGGATCGGTCACGGCGCGCCACCAGGCCGCGGAGCCGTCGGCGGCCGCCCCGGCGATCACCGCCGCCGCCGGGAGGAGCACGAGCCCGGCGAGGACGAGGAGCGCCGCGGCGATGGGGAGGACGCGGAGGAGCACGGTCAGGCGACCCCGGCGCGGAGCCGCGCGGCGGCCTGGAGCCGGCCGATCCCGAGGAGCAGGGCGAGCGAGAGGGCGAGGAGCGCGCTGGCGAGGGCGGCGGCGCCGGCCTCGTCGCCTCCCCCCATCCGCTCCACCACCAGCCGGGAGGCCACCTCGGTGCGGCCGGGCACGTTCCCCGAGAGGATCACCACCGCCCCGTACTCGCCGACTCCCCGCGCGAAGGCGAGCCCGAGCCCGGCGAGGGCCGCCGGGAGGAGCTGCGGGAGGACGATCCGCGCGAGGGTCTGCGCCCGCGAGGCGCCGAGCAGGCGCGCCGCCTCCTCCTCCTCGCCGCGGACCGCCTCCAGCGCCGGCTGCAGGCTCCGCACGGCGTAGGGGAGGCCGACGAAGGCGAGCGCGAGGACGACGCCCGCGGCGGTCCCCTCCACCCGGAGCCCGGCGGCCCCCAGCGCCCGCCCGAGGGGGCCGGTCGGTCCGTAGACCGCGGCGAGC
Source organism: Myxococcales bacterium (assembly GCA_021784995.1). The sequence goes on along the minus strand of JAJYHA010000199.1, from coordinate 16 downwards.
GCGAGCCCCGAGACCG
>JAJYHA010000481.1 GCA_021784995.1 Myxococcales bacterium | reverse complement strand
CCCGACCAGCGCTCCGAACGGCGCCGCGACCGGGTTCCAGGAGCAGGCCAGCGCGGCCACGCCGAAGCCCAGCGCCGGCCACGCGCGCCGCGCCCGGCGGGCGGGTGGAGGTCCCGCGGGCGAGCCGGGCGGCGAAGGCGCCGGGTCGGCCATGGTCAGGCGCGGAGCTCCGCGCGCAGGGCGGGATCGCCCCGGAGCCGCTCCAGGATGCGGGCGTGCGCCGCGTCGGCCTCGGCGTCGGTCAAGGTCCGGTCGGCGGCGCGGTAGCGGAGCGCGAAGGCGAGGCTCTTCCGGCCGGCGGGGACGGGCGCCCCGGTGTAGACGTCGAAGAGCGTGACGGCCTCCACCAGCGGCTCGGCCCGGATCGCCACCGCCACCGCCTCCGCCGCCACCTCGTCGGCCACGACCACCGCCACGTCGCGCAGCACGGCCGGGAAGCGCGGCACGCCGGCGAAGCGCGGCACGAGCGACGCGCGCGCGACGAGCGCCTCCACCGCGAGCTGGAACGCGAGCACGCCGCGCGGGAGGCCGAAGGCGGCCGCGACGCGCGGGTGCAGCTCGCCCACGACGCCCAGGCACGCGCCGCCCGAGAGGACGGCGGCCGTGACGCGCGGGTGTCCCCAGGCGGCGCGGCGCGGCTCCCAGCGGAGGTCGGCGACCCCCAGCGCGGCGGCCACGGCCTCCACGGCCGCCTTGGCGTCGTACAGGTCCACCGGCTCCCGGCCCACGGCCCAGCCTGCCGGCTGCCGCCGGCCGACCAGGGCCCCGCCCACCTGCAGCGCCTCGGCGGCGGGCGCGTCGCCCTCCCCCGCGGCGGCCGAGTAGGTCCGGGCGATCTCGTAGAGCCGCACGTCGTCCACCCGCTGGCGCAGGTTGAGCGCCACGTCGCGCAGCAGCGAGGGCAGGAGGCTGGTGCGCATCACGGCCAGCTCGGCGCTGATCGGGTTGCGCAGCGGCACGGCCCCGGCCTCCTCGCCGAGGGCGGCCAGGTCGGCGGCGGCGACGAAGCTGAAGTTCACCGCCTCGGAGAAGCCGGCCGCCTCCAGGGCCTCCCGCACGCGGGCGACCGCCTCCAGCTCGCGCGGCGCGGCGGGCGTCTCGATCCCCGGCCGCGGCAGCGTCTCCGGGATCGCGTCGTACCCGCGGGCGCGAACGATCTCCTCGACCAGGTCCTCCTCGATGGAGACGTCCTGGCGCCAGCTCGGCACGGCGAACCGCGCCCCCTCTCCGCTCGCCGCGCGCTCCTCGAACCCGAGCGCCGCCAGCGTGCGCTCCGACTCGGCACGGCTCACCTCCATGCCGAGCAGCTCCCGCGGCCGCGCCCAGCGGAGCGGGACCTCCACCGGATGGAAGGGGCGCGGGTGGGCGTCGACCACGCCGCGGAGGATCGTCCCTCCGGCCAGCTCGGCGACGAGCTGGGCGCAGCGGTCGAGCGCCGGGATCACCATCCCGGGGTCGGCGCCGCGCTCGAAGCGGTAGGAGGCCTCGGTCTTGAGGCCGTGGCGGCGCGAGGTGCGGCGGACGCCCTCCGGCGCGAACCAGGCCGCCTCGACGAGGACGCGCGTCGTCCCGGCAGAGATCTCCGAGTCCCCCCCGCCCATCACGCCCGCCAGCGCGCTGCCCCGATCGCGGTCGGCGACGAGGAGGTCCTCCGGATCGAGCGTCCGCTCCTTCCCGTCCAGGGTGGTGATCCGCTCCCCGGGCCGGGCCGTCCGCACCACGATCTGCCGCCCCGCCACCCGGTCGAGATCGAAGGCGTGCAGCGGGTGGCCCAGCTCCAGGAGCACGAAGTTGGTCACGTCCACCACGTTCGAGATCGACCGGATGCCGCACGCCTCCAGGCGCGCGGCCAGCCAGCGCGGCGAGGGTCCGATCGTGACCCCCTCGACCACCCGGGCCGCGTAGCGGTGGCAGCGGTCCGGCGCGTCGATGCGGACCTGGACCGCCTCGGCGGCCGGCCGCTCCCCCTCCCTCGGCGCGGCGCGCGGCGGGCGCACGCGGCACCCGAACGCGGCCGCCACCTCGCGGGCGATCCCGAGGTGGCTCAGCGCGTCGGGGCGGTTGGGCGTGACGTTGACCTCCAGCAGGACGTCGTCGAGGTCGAGCGCCTTCGCAAGGGGCGTCCCCGGGGCCACCGTGCGCGGCAGCAGGAGCAGCCCGCGCGCGTCGGCGTCGATCCCGAGCTCGCGCGCGGAGCAGAGCATCCCGTGCGACTCCACGCCCCGCAGGCGGGCGCGCTCGATGCGAGCGCCGCCCGGGAGCGTGGTCCCCACGGTCGCCAGCGGGACGACGTCGCCCACCTGCCAGTTCTTCGCGCCGCAGACCACGGTCAGCAGCTCGCCTCCGCCCGCGTCGACGCGCGTCACGGAGAGCTTGTCCGCGTTCGGGTGCGGCGCCGCCTCCACGATGCGCGCGGCCACCACGCCCGCCAGCTGCCCGCCGGTCCGCTCCACCGCCTCGACCTCGAGCCCGACCGCCGTCAGGCGCCGGGCCAGCTCCTCGACCGGCGGCAGGTCCACCCACTCCGCGAGCCAGCGGTACGACACGCGCTCGTCGACCGAGGGGAGCGTCACGTACTCGGTGAGCCAGCGGGTCGAGATGCGCATGGTGTCGGTCGCCCGGCCTCAGAACTGTTCGAGGAACCGCAGGTCGTTCTCGAAGTAGAGCCGCAGGTCGTCGATGCCGTAGCGGAGCATGGCCAGCCGCTCCACGCCCATGCCGAACGCGAAGCCGGTGACCCGGCGCGGGTCCATTCCGCCGTTGGCGAGCACCTGCGGGTGGACCATGCCCGCCCCGAGGACCTCGAGCCAGCCGGTCTCCTTGCACGTGCCGCAGCGCCGTCCGTCCTTGCGCCCCGTGCCGCCGCAGATGGAGCAGGAGACGTCGACCTCCGCCCCCGGCTCGACGAACGGGAAGTAGCTGGGCCGGAAGCGCGTCCGCGTGCCGGGCCCGAAGTAGGCGCGCGCGAAGGCGGCCAGCGTGCCCTTGAGGTCGGCGAAGGTGATCCCGTCGTCCACGCACAGCCCCTCCACCTGGTGGAACATCGGGGAGTGCGTCTGGTCGTAGTCGGAGCGGTAGACGCGCCCCGGGCAGATCACGCGGACGGGCGGCCGCCCGATCCGCTTCATGGCCCGGATCTGCACGGGTGAGGTGTGGGTCCGCAGCACGACCGAACCGGGCGCCACGCGCGCCCTGAGGGCCGCGTCGTCCACGTAGAACGTGTCCTGCATGTCGCGGGCCGGGTGGTCGGGCGGGAGGTTCAGCGCCTCGAAGTTGTACCAGTCGAGCTCGATCTCGGGGCCGTTGGCCACCTCGTACCCGAGCCGCCCGAAGATGGCGGTGATCTCCTCGGCCGCGCGCGTGACGGGGTGGCGGTGCCCGCGCGGGAGCACGCGCCGCGCCGGCAGGGTGACGTCGACGGGCGGCCCCTGCAGCTCCGCCTCGAGCCGCGCCGCCGCGAGCCGCTCGCGCGCCCCCTCCAGCAGCCGCTCCACCTCGTCGCGGACGCGGTTCGCCACCTCGCCCACCCGCGGGCGATCGCCGGCCGGGAGCTGGCCCATGCCGCGCAGCACGGCCGAGAGCTCGCCCCGCTTGCCGAGGAAGCGGACCCGCAACTCCTCGAGCGCGCGCTCGTCGCCGGCGGCGCCGACGTCCCTGCGCGCCGTCGCGGCCAGCGACTCCAGCTGCTCGAGGAGGTTCGCCATCGCGGATGGCGCCTACGCCTGGGCGGTCTTCACCACCGCGGCGAAGTCGCCCGGAGCCACCAGCGCCAGCTCGGCGAGGATCTTCCGGTCGAGCTCGACGCCCGCCCTCTTCAGCGCGGCCACCAGCCTCGAGTAGGTGGTGCCGTTCAGGCGCGCCGCCGCGTTCACGCGGGCGATCCAGAGCGCGCGGAACTCGCGGCGCCGCAGCCGCCGGTGGCGCGTCGAGTCGTTGAGCGCGCGCTCCACGGCCTGGTTGGCCCTGCGGTAGCAGTTCTTGCGACGTCCGCGGAAGCCCTTGGCGAGCTTCAGGACGCGGTTGCGGCGACGACGAGCCTTGAAACCCTTCTTGACGCGCATCTCGTTCTCCTTGCCGGCGGGAGGCGGTGATCGTCACCGCGCTTCGACGCCCCGCTTGGGCGCTGACCTCGATCTCGCTCCGCCGGCGCCCGCGCAGGGAGCCCAGCCGGGCGCTCAGGCCCGGACACCGGCGCAGCCCTCCTCCCTCCGGTCACCGACCGTACGGGAAGCACTCCTTGATCTTCTTCGCGTCCGACTCGTCCAGGTGCCCCGTCCCGCGCAGCTGCGCCTTCTGCTTGTGCGCCTTCCCGAACGTGGCGAGGTGCCGGACGCCGGCGCGGCGGAACTTCACCGCGCCGCTCTTCTTCACCTGGAAACGCTTCTTGGCACCGCTCTTCGTCTTCAGCTTCGGCATGGTGTGGCTTCTCCGTTGAGCGCCCCGGGAGGCGCCGTTGCGGGGCTACCGCGGAACCGGCGTGGGCGCGCCCTCGGCCGGGGGCTGTGTCTGGGGCCGGGGGGCCTCCGGCGCGCTCGCCGCCGGCGC
>JAJYHA010000030.1:2151-4549 GCA_021784995.1 Myxococcales bacterium | reverse complement strand
GGGGGCCGGGGGGGGGGGCGGGGGGCGGAGTCAGGCCTGGAGGCGCCGGGCGAGCTCGTCCGCGAGGCCCCAGGGATCGGTCTCCCGGGCGGCGATCCGCGCGGCCACCTCGTCGAGGTGGCCGAGCTCCCGCTCGAGCCGGGCGAGCGCGCCGGCGAGGAGCCGCTCGCGGAGGAGCGCCACGAAGGTGGCGCGGGCGCGAGACGCCTCTCGCCGCCCCCGCTCGCCGGTCGCGTCGAGGGAGGCGCGGTGGCGATCGATGGCCTGCGCGAGCTCGTCGATCCCCGCGCCGGTGGTGGCCACGGTCCGGACGACCGGCGGCTCCCAGCCCCCGGCGTCGCCCCCGCCCCGCCCGGCCGCCGGGTCGGCGGGCGCTCCGACCGGCCGGTGCTGGAGATCGTGGTCCGGCGGCGGCCGCTGCACCGCCCGGCGGAGCTCGATCAGCCCCTGGAGGTCGCGGACGGTGCGATCGGCCCCCTCGCGGTCGCCCTTGTTGACGCCGAAGACGTCGGCGATCTCGAGCACCCCGGCCTTGATCGCCTGGACGTCGTCGCCGAGCCCCGGGACGGTCACCACCACGATCGTGTGGGCCAGCTCGGCGATCTCGACCTCGTCCTGCCCCACCCCGACCGTCTCGACCAGCACCACGTCCTTCCCCGACGCGTCGAGCACGTGCACCAGCTCGGCGGTGGAGCGCGACAGGCCGCCCAGGTGGCCGCGGGTGCCGAGCGACCGGATGAAGACCCCGGGGTCGGTCGCGTGATCCTGCATCCGGATCCGGTCCCCCAGGATCGCCCCCCCGGTGAACGGGCTCGTCGGGTCGACCGCCACCACCCCGACGGTGCGCCCCCGGGCGCGGTGCCAGCCGATGAGCCGGTCGGTGAGGGTCGACTTGCCGGCCCCCGGTGGACCGGTGATGCCGACGACGTGCGCCCGCCCGGTGTGGCGGAAGAGGCGCCGGAGGGCCTCGATCCCCTCGGGGAGCCGGTCGTCGAGATCGCGCATGAGCTGCGCGGTGGCCCGGACGTCTCCCGCCAGGACGCGGTCGACGAGGTGACGCGGCGCCGCGATCACCGGGTCGACGCCTCGGGGACGAAGTTGGCGACCAGGATGGCGGCGGCCATCCGGCGCGGCGCGCCGAGCGGCTGCCGCGCGCGGTCGAGCTGGCGGTAGATCACCGCGCCCTCCGCCACCTGGTCGAGCTGGACGAGGAGCCGCCACCCGCCGGGGCCGCGGGTGAAGACCGCCTCGAAGTCCGGTCGCTTCAGGACGCGGGCCGCGCCGTAGGGGCGGCCGTCGATGTCGGTGCCGACGTACCGCACCTCGACCGGCCCGTCCTCCTCCACGACGACGTTCATGACCCAGACCTCGCCGGCGCGCGGCTGCACGTGGGTCGAGGGGCCGCCGGCGCCGGCCGGCCGGGCGGGCGGAGGCGCACCGGCGCCGGCCTCGAGCCCGAGGGCGCGCGCCAGGATCTCGCGCGCGCCGGGGAAGGACGCGAGGTCGAACGGCTCCGACCAGAGATCCCCGGACGGCCCGATCACCCGGCCCCGGAAGCGGCTCCCCATCTCCCGGGTCGCCACGACGCGGTAGCGCGTCCCGCCCTGCTCGAACTCCTGGACCAGCTCGACCTGGGCGCCCGGGGAGAGCATCGCGTCGGCGCCGAAGGCCGCGGCGAGGGCCGCCAGGGTGAGCGCGGTGCGCGGGGGCGGGGTCGCCGCGATCTCCCCGCCCACGGCGCCGGGCGTGGGGAGGCTCCCCGGCCCGGGCGCCATCCGGGGGAGGGCGTCCACCAGGAAGCGCTCCAGGCGGCCCGGCCCGGCGAGCCCGTCGAGCTCGAGCGCGGGGAAGGCGGGATCGACCTCGAACGGGCGCCCGCCGACCGGCGCGACGCGCGACACCCGGAGGCGCCCGCCGGCGCCGATCACCTCGAAGGCGTGGCCCGAGGTCTGGACCACCGCGCGGACGACGAGCCGCTCCCGATCGACCACCGCCTCGAGGGGGACGGCGCGGAGTCGGGCCGCCGCGTCCTCTAGCCCCGCCAGGGCCTCGTGGAGCGCCGTCGCGATCGCCTGCTCGAGCGCGGCGACCCGGTCGTGGCGCAGGAAGTCGACGGCGCCGAGGCCGGCGAGCGGCGGGTCGAGGAACCGCAGGCGGTCGTGCCCCTCCACCAGGAAGCGCGCGCGGGTCATCGGCTGGCCGGTGGCGGGGTGCGCGATCCTCCCGGTGAAGACCAGCTCGCCCTCGAGCGACTCGCGGTCCGCGCCGAGCCGGACGGGGACGCCGAGGGCGGCGAGCTTCCGCGAGGCGATCTGGTTCAGCCGCTCCCGCGGGAGCTTCCCGATGATGGTGTGCTCACCCTCGATCATGACGTCGCGGCCCGCCGCGCCGGCGGAGT
>JAJYHA010000030.1:0-2141 GCA_021784995.1 Myxococcales bacterium | reverse complement strand
GGAGTCTACACCAGGACCCCGCGGGCGGTGATCTCCCGGGCGATCACCAGCCGCTGGATCTCGCTCGTCCCCTCGCCGATCTCGCAGAGCTTGGCGTCGCGGAAGGCGCGCTCGACCGGCGCGTCGTGGGTGTATCCGTACCCGCCGTGGATCTGGATCGCCCGCGAGGTGGCGCGCATCGCCACCTCGCTGGCGTGCAGCTTCGCCATGGCCGCCTCGCGCTGGACCCGGTGACCGGCGTCGGAGCGGGCGGCCGCCCGCCGGACGAGCAGCCGGGCGGCCTCGAGCTCGGTCGCGACGTCGGCCAGCATGAACGCGATCGCCTGGTGCTCGGCGATCGGCCGGCCGAAGGTCCGCCGCTCGAGGGCCCAGCCCCGGGCCGCGTCGAGCGCGCCCTGGGCGAGCCCGAGCGCCAGCGCGCCGATGGTGATCCGCCCCCGGTCGAGGATCCGGAGGGTGTCCAGGAACCCGGCGTTCACCTCCCCGATCCGCTGGTCGTCGGGGAGCTCGACCTGCTCGAAGTGGAGCTCGGCGGTGTCCGACGCGCGCATCCCGAGCTTCCCGTGGATCGGGACCCGGGTGAACCCGGGGGCCCCGCGCTCGACCACGAAGGCGGTGATCCCGTGCTGGGGCCGCCCGGGACCGGTCCGGGCCAGGACCAGGAAGGTGTCGCCCACCGAGCCCTGGGTGATGAAGGTCTTGCTCCCGTCGAGCACCCAGCCGGCGCCGCGCCGGACCGCGGTGGTGGCCAGCGCGGCGGCGTCGGAGCCGCTCCCCGGCTCGGTCAGCGCCCAGGCCGCGAGCTTCTCTCCCCGGGCGAGCGGGGGGAGGTAGCGCTGGCGCTGCGCCTCGGTCCCGAAGGCCAGGATGTGCCCCTGCCCGAGGCCGTTGTGGCTGGCGACGGTGAGCGCCAGGGAGCCGTCGTGGCGGGCGATCTCCTCGACGACCGCCGCGGTGGCGAGCGACCCGAGGCCGGCGCCCCCGTAGGCCTCGGGGACGGCGATCCCCATGAGCCCGAGATCGCCGAGGCGGGCCACCACCTCCCGGGGGAAGGTCTCCGCCTCGTCCCAGGCCCGGGCCCGCGGCGCGACCTCGCGCAGGCAGAACTCCCGAACGACCCGGCGCAGCGCGAGGAGCTCCTCGGGAAGCTCGAAGTCCATCGGCCCCTCCCCTTCCGCTAGACCGGCGGCACGCCGTGCTTGCGCGTCGCCGGTGGCTCGTAGCCGCGCCCCGCATGGGCGAACCGCCTGGCCAGCTCCTCCCGGAGCGCCCGCCCCGGGACGACCGCGTCGACGACCAGCTCGGCCGCCAGCTTCACCACGTCGATGTCGGCCCGGTAGGCCTCCCGGAGCGCCGCGACGAAGGCCGGCCGCTCCTCCTCCGGCCGCTCCTGGATCTTGTTGTAGTAGACGGCGTTGACCGCCGCCTCGGGCCCCATGACCGCGATCATCGCGCCGGGGAGCGCCAGGGTCGCGGACGGGGCGAAGCCCGGGCCGTCCATGGCGTAGAGGCCGGCGCCGTAGGCCTTCCGGACGACCACGCAGATCCGCGGCACCGTCGCCTCCGAGACCGCGCTGATCATCTTCGCGCCCGCGCGGATGATCCCCGCCCGCTCGACCCGGGTCCCGATCATGAAGCCCGGGACGTCGGCGAGGTAGAGGAGCGGGACGTTGAAGGCGTCGCAGAGCGAGACGAAGCGCGCCGCCTTGTCGGCCGAGTCGACGAAGAGGACGCCGCCCTTCACCCGGGGCTGGCTGGCGACCACCCCGACCACCTGCCCGTCGATCCGGGCGAGCCCGGTGAGGAGCTCCCCCGCCCAGAGCTCCTTCACCTGGAGGAAGGTCCCCTCGTCGACGAGCGCCTCCACCAGGTCGGTCATGTCGAAGGGGCGGTTCTGGTCCTCGGGGACGATCTCCGCGATCGGCCGCGCCCCGGGCCGCGGCGGCCGCGGCGGGGCGGCCGGCGGGAGCTCCCGCCAGGAGGCCGGGAGGTACCCGAACCAGCGCCGGGCGAGGTCGATCGCCTCCCCCTCGGTCTTGACCAGGAAGTCGCCGCACCCGGAGACCGAGCAGTGCATCCGCGCGCCCCCGAGCTCCTCGAGCGACACCTTCTCCCCGATCACCATCCCGGCCACCCGCGGC
>JAJYHA010000009.1 GCA_021784995.1 Myxococcales bacterium | reverse complement strand
GCCTGGTGGGCTGCCTCGCCTCGCTCGACGTCGTCTGCTCGGTCTCGTGGCCCTACGCCGATCTCCCCGGCCGCGTCGTCCAGCTCCTCGCGTGCCGCCCCGCGCGGAGCGCGCTCGGCCCGAACGGCGGGGAGTCCCCGCTGCGCCTCCTCCACGAGGCGGCCATCCGGATCGCGCGCGGCGAGAGCGAGGTGGCGGCCGTCTGCGGCGGCGAGGCGGCCCACACGGTCCAGCGCGCCGCGCGCGCGGGCGTCGCGCTGCCCTGGACCGACCGGGATCCGGCCTGGACCTCCCCCCGCGTGCGCCCCTACCTGCACCCCCTCGCGCATCGCCACGGCCTCATCGACCCGCCGGTCGTGTACCCGCTCTACGAGAACGCGGCGCTCGCGGCCTGGAGGCAGCGGCCGGGCGACGCCCAGGCCGAGTCGGCGGCGCTGTGGTCGGCATTCTCCGCCGTCGCCGAGCGCAACCCGTACGCCTGGATCCGGCGACGGTTCACGCCGGAGGAGATCGCGACGCCCACGCCGTCGAACCGGATGATCGCCTGGCCGTACCCGAAGCTGATGGTCGCCAACCCGACCGTGAACCAGGGCGCCGCGCTCCTCGTCACCTCGCTCGCCCGCGCGCGCGCCGCCGGGATCCCGGAGGACCGCGTCGTCCACCTCTGGTCGGGCGCCGCCGCGATGGAGCCCCGGGACTACCTGGCGCGCGACCAGTTCCACCGCTCGCACGCGATGGAGGCGGTCCTCGAGCGTGCGCTGTCGGCCGCGGGGGTGGACGCTCCGGGGCTGGACCTCGTCGAGCTCTACAGCTGCTTCCCGTGCGTCCCGAAGATGGCGCGCCGGGCGCTCGGGCTGGCCCCGGAGGTCGTGCCGACCGTCGCGGGCGGGCTGACGTTCTTCGGCGCGCCCCTCAACGACTACATGACGCACGCGACCGCGGCGATGGTCCGGCGCCTCCGGGAGCAGCCCGGAGCGGTGGGGCTGCTCTACGGCCAGGGGGAGTTCGTGACCAAGCACCACGCCCTCGTCGTGGCGAGCCGTCCTTGCCGCGCCGCCGGCTCGCTGGCGCAGGACCACGTCGTGCAGCGCGCGGCGGACGCCAGGCGAGGAGACGTCCCGGCCATCGTCGACGACGCGGCCGGCGGCGCCAGCCTGGAGACCTACACCGTGGTGTTCGACCGCGACGGCGCGCCGGCGCGCCCGGTCGCCGTGCTGCGGCTGGCGAGCGGCGAGCGCACCATGGCGCGGATCGCCGGCTCTCCCGCCGATCTCGCCGCGCTGCTCTTCGACGCCGGGCGCTCGCCGGTCGGCGCCCAGGGGACGGTCCGCCGCGGGCGCGAGGGGCTGCTGGAGTGGCTCCCCGCGTAGTCCGCCGGGCGAGCTGCCGGGCTAGGCGAAGCAGCTCCGCGCCCGATCGAGGCGCTCCCGGCACTCCTCCACCATGCGCCGGATCAGCTCCGCGCCCGTCGGGACGTCGTCGATGAGGCCCACGCACTGGCCGGCGCTGATGACGCCGCCCTGGGCGTCGCCCGACTCGAGCGCGGCGCGGCCGCGCGTGCCCACCACGAGCGGCTTCACCTCCTCGAACCGGCAGCCGCCGGGACGGTTCTCGAGCGCGATCACCTCCTCGGAGACCGCGTTGCGCAGCACCCGCACCGTGTTCTTCAGGGTCCGCAGGATGAGGCGGGTGTCGTGCTCCGTCGCCTCGACCAGCGCGCGCTTGATGCCGGGGTGGATGGGCGCCTCCCGCGTCGCCATGAAGCGCGTCCCCATGTTCACGCCCTCGGCGCCGAGCGCGAGCGCGGCGGCCAGCCCCCTCCCGTCGGCGATGCCGCCCGAGGCGAGGAAGGGGATCCGGAGCTTGCGCGCCGCCGCGGGCACGAGCACGAGCCCGCCGACGGTGTCCTCGCCCGGATGGCCGGCGCACTCGGCGCCGTCGATGGAGACGACGTCGACGCCGCTGCGCTCGGCCGAGAGCGCGTGCCGGACCGTCGTGCACTTGTGGATGATCCGGATCCCGGCCGCCTTGAACGTCTCGACGAACTCCCTCGGGCTGTGCCCCGCCGTCTCCACGATCCGGACGCCGCCCTCCACGATGGCGGCCACGTACTCCGCGTAGGGCGGCGGCTTCACCGTCGGGAGGATCGAGAGGTTCACGCCGAAGGGCCGATCCGTCATGCCGCGGGTGCGGCGGATCTCCCGGGCGAGGTCGTCGGGCGTCGGCTGCGTGAGGGCGGTGAGGATCCCGAGCGCGCCCGCGTTCGAGACCGCGGACGCGAGCTCCGCGCGCCCCACCCACTGCATGCCGCCCTGGACGATGGGGTACTCGATCCCGAGCAGCTCGGTCACTCGTGTCTTCATCGCGACGTCCCTCGATCCATGCGCGGAAATGACTTTCGCAAATATTGCAGGGGTCGGCTCGACGCGCAAGTCACCGGCCGCAGCGCCCGGTCAGGCGGGCGTGGCGTGCCCGGGGTGGCCGCCGGACGGGCGATCGAGGCGGATCACGCCGGCCGACTCCAGCCGGGCGACCTCCGCGGCGTCGAGGCCGTACGACCTCAGGACCTCGGCGGTGTGCTCCCCCATGCGCGGCGCGGGGGCGGGGGGCACGGCGCCGAACCCCGGGAGGCCCGCGATCGGGACCGCCCCGCTCCCGGGCTGTTCCAGCAGCGAGAACAGGCGCTCGTGCAGGACCTGGGGGTGGGCCCGGAACCCGGCGTAGTCGAGCACGGGGGCGCAGAGCACGTCCGCGGCGCGGAACCGCTCCACCCAGCGCTCCGTGGGCTCCTCGACGAGGGCGCGCTGGATGGCGGCGTTGATCTCGGCGGCGCGCTCGCGGCGGAGGTCGTTGGTGCGGTACGCGGGCTCCGCCTCCCACTCCGGGTGGCCGATCGCGCGGCCGAGGGCGAAGAACATCTCGTCCCGCAGCGCGGCGAGGTTGACGAGGCCGTCGGCGGTCCGGAACGTCCCCGACGGGACCGTCACCGGCGGCGGCGCGCCCCCCGGGTGCATGGCCGCGTCGAGGATCGGGTGCGCCTGCAGCGCGGCGGTCACCTCGAGCAGGCTGAGCAGGAGGTGCCGGCCGCGCCCCGTGGCCGCCCTCTGGAGGAGCGCGGCCGCGATGGCGTGGGCCACGTAGACGCCGGCCGCCACGTCCACCAGCAGCATGCCGACGCGGCGCGGCGTCCCCTGCGCGTCGCGGTTCATCGCCATCATCCCGCTCACGGCCTGCAGGATCGAGTCGGTGGCCGGCTCGTCGCGGTACGGTCCCGCGCTGCCGAACCCCGACACCGACGCGTAGACGACGCGCGGGTTGTGGGCCGCCACCCCGTCGTAGCCGAGCCCGAGCCGCTCCACCACGCCCGGGCGGAAGCTCTCGACGAGCACGTCCGCCTCGCCCGACATCCGGAGCAGGAGCTCCCGCCCGGCGCTCGATCGCGCGTCGACGCAGACGGACCTCTTGCCGAGGTTCGCCCAGATGCTGAGCGCCGTCATCCCGTCCCTGCCGCCGCCCATCAGCCGGCCCCAGTCGCCGGTCAGGGGCTCGACCTTGACCACCTCGGCGCCGAGGCGCGCGAGCATGCTGGCCGACGACGGCCCGGCGATGCCCTGGCTGAGATCGAGGACGCGCAGGCCGGCGTACGGGAGCGCGCCCGTCATCGTCCGCTCCAGCGCGGCGCCCGCTTCTCGACGAACGCGCGGGGCCCCTCCCGGAAGTCCTCGCTGGCGACCACGCGCTCCCGCGCCGCCCCCGTGAGGGCGCGCAGCTCGACCTCCGTCAGCTCGTGGGCGCGCCGCGCGACGGCGAGGCTCTCGCGCACCGCCAGGGGCGCGTTCCGGGCGACGCGCCCGGCCAGCGCCACCGCCTCCTCCACCACGCGCCCGGCCGGGACCAGGTGATTGACGAGCCCGTGCTCGTACGCGCGGCGGGCGTCGAGCGTGTCGGCGGTGAGGATCAGCTCCAGCGCGAGGGCGCGCGGCAGCGCTCGCGGGAGCCGGAACAGGCCGCCGGCGGCGGCGATGAGCCCGCGGGAGACCTCGGGCAGGCCGAAGGCGGCGTCCTCCGCGGCGACCACCAGCTCGCACGCGAGCACGAGCTCGCACCCGCCGGCGAGCGCCTTCCCGCCGACCGCCGCGATCCAGGGCTTGGCGCGCTCGGCGAAGACGAACCCGGCGAAGCCCCCGCGCGGCGTCCAGAGCTCGGCGGCGCGCCCCGCCGCGATCTCCTTGAGATCGGCGCCGGCGCAGAAGACGCCGCCGGCCGAGCCGGCGAGCACCGTCACCCGGATCTCCGGATCGCCCTCCGTCTCCGCGACGGCGGCGTCGAGCGCCCTGGCGACCGCGCCGTCGACGGCGTTCCGTGCTCCGGGCCGGTTCAGCCTCACGAGCGCGACGTGGCCGGGGAGGCGCTCGAGCGTGACGACGTCGCGGCTGGGTGGACGAGCGCCCTCGGTCATGGATCCCTCCGGCGCAGGGTAGCACGCGCCCATCGCGCCCGGGCCCGGCCTGGCATCAGCGGAGGACCATCCATCAGCATACTCTTAAAAATATT
>JAJYHA010000037.1 GCA_021784995.1 Myxococcales bacterium | reverse complement strand
TCGGCCACGGTGGCCTGGCCGGCGCCGCCCCCCGGACTGCCGATCGTGGTCGGCGCGCTCGCCGTCGCCGCGTGGCTCGCGGCGTGGCCCTCCCCGGCGCCCGCCCCGCGCCGGGAGCGCGTGCCGCGCGCGCTCCTGCTCGCCACCGGCGTCCTCGCGGCGCTGGGCCTGGCCGTCGGATGGATCGTCCCGCTGGTGGCTGGCACGCCCGGCCCGCACGGGAGCCCTGGCGCCACCGCCACCGTGCGGACCGCCGTCCTCGTCGCGCTGGCGCTGGCGCTGGCCTGGGCGGGCCGCCGCGACTCCTGGCGCGAGGCCGGCTGGCTGGCCTACCCGTTCCTCGTCCTGACCGGCTTCAAGCTCCTCCTCGACGACATCCCGCGCAGCCGCCCGGCGTCGCTCTTCCTGGGCTTCGCGCTGTACGGGGCCGCGCTCATCCTGGTCCCGCGCCTCCGCCGGCGCGACGGCCCCCGGCCCCCCGCGGCCCGCGCGCCGACCGCCAGCGCCTGAGCGCCTGAGCGCCCGGGCCCCGCCGCCGCCCCGGGACGGTCCGGCCGCGTGCGGACGGGCTTGCGTTCGCCCCCCCGTCGCGGCGACATTCGCCCCATGAAGATCCTGCTCGGGTTCGCCGCCATCGTGGTGGTGATGATCGCGATCCCCGTCCTCCTGGCCTGGAGCCACAGCCGCCGCCGGCTGCGCCTGGGCCGGGGCGACGACGCGGCCGTCGTCCTCCGCATGCCGCGCGGTCACCACGCGCTCATGGCGGTCATCGCCATCCTGCCCTTCGCCGCCATCGCCGTGCTGGCCTTCGCGGCGCGCTGGGCCCCCGGGGCGGAGTCGAATCGCTGGATCCTGGGCGGGTCCATGGCCCTGGCCGGCGCCCTGCTCGGAGGCTACCTCCTGGCGCTGGAGTGGCGCGGCCGGATCCGGATCGACGACGTCGCGATCGAGAAGGTGGGCGCCGTCTCGCGCCGCCGCTCCTGCTGGCACGACGTCGCGAAGGTCACGTACAACCCCTTCAACAGCTGGTTCTTCCTCACCTCGAGCTCGGGCGCGCGCCTCTACGTGGTCGAGGGCATGGACGGCATCGCCGACTTCGCCGACATCGCGCTCGCGCGGCTGCCCCGGGGCGTCCTGGCGGCGAGCCCCGACGCCGAGGAGGCGCTTCGAGACCTCGCCTCCGGCTGAGGGCACCGTCGCGCAGCCTGCCGCGCGGCGGACGTCAGGTCCGCCCGCACGCCCCCGGTCTCGCGGAGGGCGGGCGGCGCGCGCCCGTCACGACGCCTTGTCCATGCGCTCGGGCGGCGGCTCCTCGGGCGCGGCCGGGCTGGCGCCGACCGGCCGGCGGTCGCCGCCGGCGAGCCGCTCCACGAAGACGAAGAGCGCCGGGACGACGAAGATGCCCAGCAGCGTGGCCGCCACCATCCCCGCGACGACGGTGGTGCCCATGATGCGGCGCGACGCGGCGCCGGCCCCCGAGGCGATCCAGAGCGGGATGCAGCCGAAGACGAAGGCCAGCGACGTCATCAGGATGGGGCGGAGGCGCAGCCGGGCCCCCTCGAGCGCCGCCTGGACGAGCGGCTGGCCGCGCTCGACCCGCACCTTGGCGAACTCCACGATCAGGATCGCGTTCTTGGCGGTGAGGCCCACCAGCATCACGAGGCCGATCTGGGCGTAGACGTTGTTGTCGAGCCGGCGAGACAGCAGGCCGGCGAAGGCCCCCAGCACGGCGATGGGGGTGCTGAGCAGCACGCTGAACGGCAGCGACCAGCTCTCGTAGAGCGCGGCCAGGATGAGGAAGACGAAGACCAGGGAGAGCGCCAGCACGCGCGCCGTACCGCCCTGCGCGATCTTCTCCTGGTACGAGAGGGCGTTCCAGGCGTACCCCATCTCGGGCGGCAGGGTCTTCGCCGCCACGTCCTCCAGCGCCGCCAGCGCCTGCCCGGAGCTGTACCCGGGCGCCGCGGTCCCGATGATCTCGGCCGATCGGTACAGGTTGAAGCGCACCGTGTACTCGGGACCGGTCGCGTCGCGGGCCGTGACGAAGGAGGAGAGCGGGACCATCGCCCCCGCCGCGTTCCGGACGTAGAACTCCCGGAGGTCGCCGGCGTCGCGGCGGTAGCGCGGCTCGGCCTGCAGGTAGACCTTCCACTGCCGGCCGAAGCGGCTGAAGTCGTTGACGTAGGAGCCGCCGAGGAAGGCCTGGAGCGCGGCGTAGACGTCGGCGATGGGCACGCCCTGCTTCATCGCCTTCTCCCGGTCCACGTCGGCGTAGATCTGGGGGACGCTGGGCGAGAAGTTGGGCAGCACGGCGCGCAGCTCCGGCCGCCGCCGCGCCTCGGCCACGAACCGCCGCACGTTGTCGGCCAGGAACTCCACCGAGCCGCCGCTCCGGTCCTGCAGCATCATGCTGAAGCCGCCGGCGGCGCTGATGCCGGGGATGGCAGGCGGCGCGAGGGCGATCACGCGCGCCTCGGGGATCCCCGCGAACTCGCGGTTCAGGCGCGCGATGATCCGGCTCACCTCCAGCTCCTCGCCGCGCCGCTCCTCCCACGGCTTCAGCCCGATGAAGGCCGTCGCCATGTAGGAGGCCGCCGTGCGGGTCAGGAAGCTGTAGCCCGCCATGGTGGTCGAGTACTGCACCCCGGGCGTGGCCGAGAGGATCCGGTCCACCCGGGCCAGGACGGCGCGCGTGCGCTCCATGGAGGCGGCGTCGGGGAGCTGGACCGCGATCACCGCGTAGCCGTTGTCCTCCTGCGGCACGAAGCCCGCCGGCAGCCGGCCGCCCACGAGCACGGAGAGCCCGGCCACCCCCGCCAGCAGGCCCAGCGGGACGACGAGCTTCCGGATCAGGCGCGCGGCGAGCGACACGTACCCGTCCGCCGCGCGCTCGAACCCGCGGTCGAACCACGCCCCCAGGCGGCCGAGCCGCCCGCGCGGCGGCCCCCGGGGGCGCAGCAGCAGCGCGCTCAGCGCCGGGCTGAGCGTGAGCGCGTTGAACGCGGAGAGCACCACCGAGATGGCGATGGTGAGGGCGAACTGCTGGTAGAGGCGGCCCGTGATGCCGCTCATGAAGGCGACCGGCACGAAGACGGCGGCCAGGATGAGCGCGATGCCGATGACGGGGCCCTGCACCTCCGACATCGCCTTCCGGGTCGCGTCCCGCGGCGAGAGCCCCGCCGTGATGTGGTGCTCCACCGCCTCGACGACCACGATGGCGTCGTCCACCACCAGGCCGATGGCCAGCACCAGGCCGAAGAGCGAGAGCGTGTTCACCGAGAACCCGAGCAGGGGGAAGACGGCGAAGGCGCCCACCAGCGACACCGGCACGGTGAGCAGCGGGATCAGGGTGGCCCGCCAGCTCTGCAGGAAGACGAAGACCACCAGCACCACGAGCAGGATCGCCTCCAGCAGCGTCTCCACGATCTCGCGGATGCCGGCCTTGACCGGCGCGGTGGTGTCGAGCGAGACGGCGTAGGCCATGCCCGGGGGGAAGCGCCCCTTCAGCTCCTCCATCGTCCGGCGGACGCTGGCGGCAACCTCCAGGGCGTTCGAGCCCGGCGACTGGAAGGCGGCCACCACGGCGGCCGGCTTGCCGTTGAAGGTGCCGACGTTGCTGTAGGTGGCGGTCCCGAGCTCCACGCGCGCGACGTCGCGGACCCGGACGGAGGAGCCGTCGGGGTTCTGCCGGAGGACGATGTCGCCGAACTCCTCGGGCGTGGCGAGGCGGCCGCGCGCCCGGACCGTGTAGGAGAACTGCTGGCCCGGCACGGCGGGCTCGGCGCCCACCTGGCCGGCCGGGTTCACCACGTTCTGCGCGCGGATGGCGGCCTGCACGTCGCCCACGGTGAGGCCGAGGCGCGCCAGCAGGTCCGGCTTCACCCAGACGCGCATGGCGTACTCGCCCGCGCCGAGGTTGCGCAGGTCGCCCACGCCGCGCACCCGCAGCAGCGCGTCGTTCACGTTGATGATGGCGTAGTTCTGCAGGAACGCGGCGTCGTACCGCCCGTCGGGCGCGTAGAGGGCGATCACCAGCAGGGGGAAGTTGAGCGACTTCTTGATGGTGACGCCGAAGCTCTTCACGTCCTGCGGCAGGAAGGTCTGCGCCTGCGAGAAGCGGTTCTGGACCAGGACGTTGTCGATGTCGATGTTGGTGTCGACGTCGAACGTGACGTTCTGGGTCATCGTCCCGTCGTTCGCGTTCGTGGACTGGACGTAGAGCATCCCGTCCACGCCGTTCATCTGCTGCTCGATCGGCGTCGCGACCGACTGCTCGATCGTGAGCGCGTCCGCGCCGGTGTAGGACGTCGTGAGGACGATCTGCGGCGGGATGATGGAGGGGAACTGCGACACGGGCAGCCCGACGAGCGCGAGGGCGCCCACGAGCACGGTCACGATGGCGATCACCATCGCGACGATGGGCCGGCGGATGAAGAACTCGGACATGGCGCGAGCCCGGCCGTCAGCGCGCCGGCGCTGCCCGGTTCATCGCCGTCTCCGGCGCCGCCTGCGGGGTGACCACGGCGCCGTCGCTCACCTTCTGGAGCCCCTCGACCACCACTGGTGGTCGAG
>JAJYHA010000110.1 GCA_021784995.1 Myxococcales bacterium | reverse complement strand
CGGCGGCCACGAACGGGAGCGCGTCCCAGGGCGCGCCGCCGTCCCAGGGACAGCCGGAGGTCTCGGAGGAGGTCGAGGGCGTCCTGCAGTTCGAGGGCAAGGGGCTCGGCTGGCTGCGCGACCCGAAGCGCAGCTACCTCCCGCAGCCGTTCGACGTCGAGGTGCCCCGCTGGCTGGTGGAGCGGATGCACCTGCAACCCGGCGTGCTGGTGAAGGGCGCGGCGGCCGTCCGCAACATGAAGCGGATCCTGAGCCGCGTCGACCTGGTGGAGGGGACCGACCCCATCGCCGTCGCGCGCCGCACGCACTTCCACAACCTCACGGCCACCGACCCCACCGAGAAGCTGCGGATGGAGACGCGCCCCGAGGAGATGGTCGGGCGGGTGCTCGACCTCATCGCGCCCATCGGCCTGGGCGCGCGGGGGCTCATCACCTCGCCGCCCAAGGCGGGCAAGACCATCATGCTGCAGCGGATCGCGCAGGCGATCACGGCCAACCGGCCCGACGTGCACCTCATGGTCCTGCTCGTGGACGAGCGGCCGGAGGAGCTCACCGACATGCGGCGGAACGTCCAGGGCGAGGTGGTCGGCTCGTCCAACGACCGCCCGGCCGACGAGCACATCCACGCCGCGGAGATGGCCATGGAGCGCGCCCGGCGGCTGGTGGAGGGCGGCAAGGACGTCGTGATCCTGCTCGACTCCATCACGCGCCTGGCGCGCGCCTACAACCGCGAGATCGAGTCCTCCGGTCGGACGCTCACCGGGGGCGTCGACAGCCGCGCGCTGGAGCGGCCCAAGCGCCTCTTCGGCGCCGCCCGCAAGGCGGAGGAGGGGGGCTCGCTCACCATCATCGCGACCGCGCTCATCGACACCGGGTCGCGCATGGACGAGGTGATCTTCGAGGAGTTCAAGGGCACCGGCAACATGGAGGTGGTGCTCTCGCGCCAGCTCGCCGAGCGCCGCATCTTCCCCGCCATCGACATCGCCGCCTCCGGCACGCGCAAGGAGGAGAAGCTCTTCCTCCCCAAGGAGATCGAGAAGATCCGCAAGCTGCGCGGCGCGCTCGCCTCGCTGAAACCCGTCGAGGCCATGGAGCGGCTCCTGAAGAAGCTCTCGGAGTTCGAGAGCAACGACGAGTTCCTGGGCAGCTTCTGACGGCGCGGCGCCGCCGCGTTCACCGCCGGCGCCCGCTATACTCCCCCCCATGGCCACCAGCTGCCACGGGTGCGGCGCCGCGCTGCGCCTCGACGGTCCCGTCGGGCGGCGCACCGTCTGTCCCGAGTGCGACGCGGACCTGCACACCTGCCTGAACTGCCGGCATTACGACGAGGCGGCCGCGCACGCGTGCCGCGAGCCTCACGCGGAGCACGTGGTGGACAAGGACGCCTCCAACGCCTGCGACCTGTTCCAGCTCGGGGACGGCGCCTCGCGCCGCCGGGTCCGCTCGCGCGCGGCGCGCGACGCGCTCGGCTCCCTCTTCGGCGAGGCGCCGGCGGCGGAGCCCGACCCGCGCGACGCCCTCGAGGCGCTCTTCCGGAAGCGGTAGAGGTGCGGGCGTGCGGATCGCGACCTGGAACGTGAACGGCGTCCGCGCACGCGAGGCGCAGCTCCGCGCGCTCCTCGAGCGCGAGCAGCCGGACCTGGTCTGCCTGCAGGAGATCAAGGCCACCCCGGCGCAGGTCCCCGCGCTGCTCCTCGATCCGGGCCGCTACTGGGCCTACTGGCACGGCGCGTCGGCGTACTCCGGGGTGGCGCTGCACGTCCGGCGCTCCCTGGCGGCCGAGCGGCCGGCCTTCGCGCACCCGCCCTTCGACCACGAGTGCCGGATCGTGACGGCCGACCTGGGGCCGCTCACCGTCGCGTCGATCTACGTCCCCAACGGCGGCAAGGACTTCGCGGCCAAGGTGCGCTTCCTCGACGCCCTCGAGCCGTGGGTGGCCGAGCAGCACCGGCGCGGGCGGCAGCTCGTGCTGTGCGGCGACCTGAACGTCACCCGGGCCGAGATCGACGTCCACCCCCGCGAGCGCAAGCCGGGCGCCATCGGGCAGCGCCCGGAGGAGCGCGAGCGCCTGGCGCGCATCCTCGCGCAGGGCCTGGTGGACCTCGGCCGCTCCCTCCACCCCGGCGACGACGCGCTCTTCACCTGGTGGCCGCCCTGGCGCAACCTCCGCCAGCGCAACGTCGGCTGGCGGATCGACTACGTCCTGGTCTCGGAGGGGCTCGCGCCGCGGGCGACGCGGTGCGACTCCCTCCGCGAGTTCGGCACCAGCGACCACGCGCCGCTGCTGGTCGACTGCTGACGGCGCCGGGGGACGCCCGGCGGGCTCACGCGGCCGGTCCGCCGTCCTGGGGCGGCGACGCGCTCCGGAGGATCCAGTCCAGGTACCGCGCGCTCCCGCCCTCGATCCGCAGCGCCACCACCTCCGGCAGCTCGTACGGGTGGAGCGCCGCGACGCGCGCCGCGACCGCGTCCAGCCTCGCGGCCGGGATCTTCAGGAGCAGGAGCGCCTCGGCGTCCTCGCACACCTTCCCCTCCCAGCGGTAGACGGAGCGGATCCCGGGCACGACGTTGCCGCACGCGGCGAGCCGCTCCTCGACCAGCGCGCGCGCGATCTCGGCCGCCTTCTCCGCCGAGGGCGCCGTCACCAGCACGACCAGCGTGTCCGTCACGCAGCCTCCCACCGGGCGGTGGTGCCTGCCCGCCTCGCGCGCCGCCCGCGGTCGCGAGGGGTCCGCTCAGGCCGCTCAACCGCCGTACGCCAGCACCGAGAGCATCGTCTCGGTGTCGAGCGGCATCTTCCGCCAGTCGAGGGCGAGCGAGACCGGCCCCAGGTGGAGGCGCGCGGTGGCGCTCAGGAGATAGGTGGTGGCCGGCGCCGCCGCCGGCAGCCAGCGCCAGGTCGCGCTGGCCAGCAGCGCCACGCGCTCCGTGGGGAGGAGGCGCACCAGGAGCCCCGGGCCGACCCCTGGCCGGAGAAACGAGTCGCCGGCCCCGTGCAGCCCGGGCGCGCCGAGCACCTCGGTGTCGGCGCTGGGGAGGACGAGCAGGGTCCCCGAGCGGGAGGCCCAACCGGGGCCGACCCCAGCCTCCGCGCGGCCCACCACGCACTCCAGGCAGCCGGCGTCCATGACGCGATCCGCGCCGATCCGGAACTTCCAGGAGGGCCGGTGATCCAGCCGGTCGAAGGAGGTGATCGAGGTCGCGTCGACGAAGGAGGCCTCCTCGAGGCGGACCTGGCCGCCGCGCGTCGCGACGGAGAGCCGCGCCTTGAGGAGCTCGATCTGCGTCGCGGGCGGGAACCCGGCCGGCGGGTCCGCGAGGTCGTGCAGCGCCAGCCGGGCCGTGAGGCCGACCAGCGGGCCGTCCCGGAGCGAGTACCCGCCGCCGATCCCGATGCGCGTCGCGCCGTGCCCCTGCTCGGGCCCGCCGCGCGACGGCGGCTCGACGACCAGCGGCTCGCTGGGGACCGGGATGGCGGCGCGCTCCTCGAGCAGCCGCTGCCGGAGCGCATCGGCCTCCGCGTCGCCGGCGACCAGCTCCCGGCCGTGGCGGACGTCCACGAGGTCCAGGGCGGCGTCGAGCGCGGCGACGCGCTCCGGCCGCGGCGCCGCGGCGAAGCCTGCCGGGGCGCCGCCCTCCGCGAGCGTCGCGACGTCGTCGATCCGGTCCGAGCGCAGCCGCGCCACCCGCGCCTCGAGCTGGGTGCGGGAGGAGGGCCGGAAGCGGACGCCGCGCACCAGCCCGGGCTGGACGAAGGGCGCCTTGACGGCGTCGGTGGGCAGGGCGACCACCCCGATCCGGTCCAGCAAGCGGAGCCTGGGCGCCGCGGCCTCGAGCGCCTCCAGGATCTGGTAGGCGCAGTTCTCGGTGGCGTAGTAGTAGTCGAACCAGGTGTGCCCCAGCTCCCAGAGGTGCGCGACGAGGAGCTCGATCTCGTCCGGCCGGAGGTCGAGCTCGTACTCCCACAGATCGCGCGACTCGAAGTCGGCGTACTCGCGGACCTTGTAGAAATAGGGCATGGCGGTGAACGTCCCCCGGAAGCCGCCGGCCAGGCCGCGGATCGCGTAGACGAAGGGGTTCGTCGTGTCCTCCTCGGCCGCGTAGCTCACGCCGTGGTCGACGAGGTCGTACCGCTCGCCGGGCGCGCCCTGCTCGGACTTCGCGAGGCGCAGGAAGACGTGGCCGAACGCCGAGGCCGGGCTGTTGACGTAGTAGGACGAGAAGACGAACGTCACCGAGCGTGCCGAGAGGCGCGTGCGGAAGGCCTCGAACGACGGGCAGTCCCGGGGCGGCAGGCGTGACGGGTCGATGCCCAGCGCGCGCGTCAGGTAGGCCATGCGCGCGGGGAAGCGGCAGCCGGGCGGCTCGCGCGCCGGGGAGGAGGCGGCGGGCGTCGCGGGAGCGCCCGGAGGTCCGGGCGTGAAGAGGGCCCGGATCGTGGCGCGCAGCTCCGCCGCCGGGTCGCGCCGCCCGTCGGGCGAGAGGAAGAAGTCGGGACCGGCCGCCTCGCTCTCGTGACCCCCGCGCCAGCGCGCGCGCCAGTGGCCGAGGCGCAGCCACTGCCGGTCGCCGGCGAGGTGGCGCCTGGCCGCGG
>JAJYHA010000485.1 GCA_021784995.1 Myxococcales bacterium | reverse complement strand
GGGCGGCGCCGCGGGCGATCTCCGGCGGCCCCGGGAGGCGCCGGTCCGCGCGGCGACGCGTCGACGCTCCGCCGGCCGCGGGCTACAGTCGCCGCCCCATGGAGCGCCCGCCCCCCCCCGGCCCCGCCGCGCCGCGCGCCGCGGTGGTGGTGGTCACCTGGCAGTCGGCGGGCGACGTCGATCGCTGCTTCGGCAGCCTGGCGAGGGCGCGGCTGGGGGGCGCCCGCGTGATCGCGGTCGACAACGGCTCCGGCGACGGGACCGCCGCGGCGATCCGCGAGGGCCACCCCTGGGTCGACCTGGTGGAGGCCGGCGCGAACCTCGGCTTCGCCGGCGGCTGCGATCTCGGGCTGCGCCGCGCCCTCGCCGACGGCGCCGACTTCGTCTTCCTCCTCAACCCGGACACCGAGGTGGAGCCGGGCTTCCTCGAGGCGGCCCTCGCCGCCGCCGCCGCCCACCCGCGCGCCGGGGCGATCCAGTCGCTCCTCCTCCTCGATCCCGAGCGCGACCGGGTCAACACCGCCGGGAACGAGCTCCACTTCCTCGGCTTCGGCGCCTGCGGGCGGTTCCGGGCGGCGCGGGCGGCGGTGCCGGCCGAGCCGCGCGAGATCGCCTTCGCCTCCGGCGCCGCCGTCCTCTGCCGGGCGAGCGCCCTGGCGGAGGTGGGGCTCCTCGACGAGGCGCTCTTCCTCTACCAGGAGGACATGGACCTCGGGTGGCGGCTCCGGCTCGCCGGCTGGACCTCGATCGTCGCCCCGGGCTCGGTCGTCTTCCACCGCTACGCCTTCTCCCGGAACCCCCGGAAGTACTTCTACCTGGAGCGGAACCGGTACCTCGTCCTCGGCAAGCTCCTCGCGCCCCGCAGCCTGCTCCTCCTCGCGCCGGCGCTGCTCGCCGCCGAGCTCGGGCTCCTCCTCGTCGCCGCCCGCGGGGGCTGGCTCCGGGAGAAGCTGCGGGCCGACGCGGCGCTGCTGCGCCCGTCCACCCTCCCGGCGCTCGCCGCCGCCGAGCTCGGGCTCCTCCTCGTCGCCGCCCGCGGGGGCTGGCTCCGGGAGAAGCTGCGGGCCGACGCGGCGCTGCTGCGCCCGTCCACCCTCCGGCGGCTCGCCGCCGACCGGCGCCGGGCCCAGGCGACCCGGCGGCTCCCGGACCGGGAGGTGATGCGCCCCTTCGCGGCGGCCTTCGAGTTCGAGGGGCTCGAGGGGGGCTGGCTGCCGCGCCTCGCCGCCGGCCCGATGCGGCTCGCCTGGCGGCTCCTGCGGCCGCTCCTCTGACCCGCGCCGGGGCGGGCGTCAGGGGGGGGGCGGCGCGGCGCCGACCCGGGCCCGCAGCTCGTCGAGCTCCGCCCGCAGGAGCGCGCACTCCTGGGCGACCCGCCGGACCCGGGTCTGCGCGGCGGAGAGGGCGATGGTCACCGAGAGGACGTTCACCGCCAGGTAGAGGAGGCCGGCGCCGAAGAGGGCGTTGGAGGGGACCTGGACCCCGACCGCCCGCGCCGCGGCGACGAGGAGCGACGGCGCGGCGGTGAGGACCAGCGCCGCCAGGGTGGTGAGGAGCCAGAGGAGGCTGTCCCGGAGGGTGAGCGCCTGGCGGCGGATGAGCCGCACCACCCACCCGAGGAACAGGACCAGGACGGCGATGGAGACCGCCTGGATCGCGGCCGGCAGGACCGGTGGGTGGCTCATCGCTCAGCCCTCCGCGGCGTCCTGCCGCTCGCGCGGGAGCGGCAGGATCACGAGCGCCGCCGTGACCTTCACCATGTAGTAGACCGCGCGCAGGCTGGAGATCGACGAGCGGCCGTGGCGGCGCTCGTGCATCCGGACCGGCACCTCGACGATGGAGAGCCCGTTCCGCGTGGCCAGGGCGATCGCCTCCGGCTCCGGGTAGTCGGAGGGGTAGCTCGCCGCGAAGAGCTCGATGGCGCGCCGGCCGGCGGCCCGGAAGCCGCTGGTGGCGTCGGTCACCCTGGCGCCGCTCCGCAGCCGCAGCAGCCAGGACAGGTAGCGGATCCCGACCCGCCGCGCGGCGGTGGAGCGGAACCCCCCCTCGGCGAGGAAGCGGGAGCCGACCGCCAGGTCGGCGCGGCCGTCGGCGATCGGCGCCAGGAGCGCCGGCAGCGAGGCCGGGTCGTGCTGGCCGTCGCCGTCCACCTGGACGGCGGCGTCGTACCCCCGCTCCCGCGCCCAGAGGTAGCCGGCCTGGACCGCCCCGCCGATCCCGAGGTTCACCGGGAGGCGGAGGACGGCGGCGCCGGCGCGGGCGGCGACGCGGGCGGTGTCGTCGGAGGAGCCGTCGTCGACGACGCAGACGTCGAGCGGGACCGGCGCGGCGCGGAGCCCGGCCACCACGCCCGGGAGGCTCCGCGCCTCGTCGAGGGCCGGGACGATCGCGAGGACGCGCACGGTGGGCGGAGCCTACCACCGCCTCGCGGCGCCGTCCGCCGCGCCCGCGCGCGGAGGGCGCGCTCGATCCCGGCGAGTACCCTCCAGACTGGCACCCCGCCGCGCCCGCGCCCAGGCGAGGCACGCCGGCACGCCCTCCGCGCGCCGCCCGGTCCCCGCGCCCGCGCGGAGCGCGCGGCCACGCGGACCAGGCGATCGGGAGTGAGGTGCCCTGGCGCCCTTCGCCTTGCCCGGCCGCGGACCCGGGGGTAGGCTCCCCGGACCGTGCGCGCCCCCGCCGTCATCGCCGCGTGCGCGCTCGCCCTGGCCTGCCCTCCCGCGGCCCGCGCCGAGCCCGCCGCGCCGACCTCCGAGCCGAGCTCCGCCGCCGCCCCCTCGGGCTTCGTCCTCTCCACCTCCCTCGGCGGCGGCGCCGAGCTCGGCCTCTCGGCCGGCCGCGCCGGCCTGCTCGACCTCGAGGTGGCCGCCGGCTGGGAGCTCGGGAGCCCGGCCGTCCGCCCCGAGCTCGCGCTGGCGCTCGGCTTCGCGCCCGACTCGAACCTCGCCATCCGCCCCGGCGTCCGGGTGGAGCTCCCCGGCCTCCCGGTCTGGATCCGGGCGGCCGTCGACTGGTCGAGCGCCCGGTCGAACGACCTGCGTCCCCGCTGGTTCCTCGGCGGCGCCGCCTGGGAGCTGCGGGTCACCGGCGCCCTCGGCCTCTTCGTCGAGGCCGACACCGGCGTGCCGCTCTCCGCGGGCGCCGGGATGCCGCTCATGGTCCGCGCCGGCGCCACCTTCCGTCACTGATCCGTCCCCGTCGCCGCGCGGCGGCGACCCCCCGATCCCCGAGGAGAGCGCCCCATGAAGAGAGTCAGCTGGATCCTTGCCCTGGTCGTCGGACTCGCCATCGGGTTCTTCGCCAGGAGCTCGCTGTTCGGCGGAGGCCGGCCGCCGGCCCTCGCCCCCGCGCCCGCCCCGGCGGCGCGCCCGGCCCGCGCCCAGGAGGACCCGAAGGCGATCTACCGGGTGCCGGTCGACGACTCGCCGACGCGCGGCCCGGCCGACGCGCTGGTGACCATCGTCGAGGTCTCGGACTTCGAGTGCCCCTTCTGCAAGCGGGTGATCCCGACCCTCCACGCCCTCGACGAGGCCTACCCGGGGAAGCTCCGCTGGGTCTTCAAGCACAACCCGCTCCCCTTCCACCCGCACGCGCGGCCGGCGGCGGAGGCGGCCGAGGAGGCGCGGGCCGAGGGCGGCCCGGCGCGGTTCTGGACGATGCACGACCGGCTCTTCGAGCAGTCGCCGGCCCTCGACGACGCCAGCCTCGAGCGGGTCGCCCGCGACGCCGGCGTCGATCCGGCCCGGGTGCGGGCCGCGGTCGCCGACCGCGCCTGGGAGGCGCGCATCCAGCGCGACGCCGCGCTCGCCGCCTCGCTCGGCGCCAGCGGCACCCCGAGCTTCTTCGTGAACGGCCGCAAGCTGGTCGGCGCCCAGCCGCTCGAGGCCTTCAAGGCGGCGGTGGACGACGCGCTCCAGCGGGCCCAGGCGCTCGTCGCCGCCGGGACGCCCCCGGCGCGGGTCTACGACGCGATCGCCGCGAGCGGCGCCACCTCGACGGTCTACCTGCCGGGCGGCGAGCCCCCGGCCGCGCCCCGGGCGCCGCCGCCCACGCCCTACCGGAACGTCCCGGTCCGGGCCGACGACGCCGTCCGCGGCCCCGCCGACGCGCCGCTGACCGTCGTCCTCTTCTCCGACTTCCAGTGCCCGTTCTGCGCCCGGGTCGAGCCGACCCTCGACCAGCTCCAGAAGGCCTTCCCGAAGGAGGTCCGGATCGTCTGGCGGAACCTGCCGCTCCCCATGCACCCCAACGCGATGCCGGCGGCGCTCGCCGCCGAGGCGGCGCGCCAGCAGGGCAAGTTCTGGCCGTTCCACGACCTCCTCTTCGCCAACCAGCAGGCGCTCTCCCCGGCCGACCTCGAGCGCGACGCCCGGAAGCTCGGGCTCGACCTGCGCCGCTACCAGGCGGCGATCGGCGCGCGGGCGAGCGCCGACCGGATCGCCGACGACGGCGCGCTCGCGCGGACCGTCGGCGCCAGCGGGACCCCGACGATGTTCTTCAACTGCCGGCAGGTGGTCGGCGCCATCCCCTTCGAGAGCATGCGGGCGATCGCCGAGGAGGAGCTGAAGAAGGCCCGGGGGCTCCCCGGCGCGGCGGCGCGCCGCGACGCGGGGCTCTACG
>JAJYHA010000452.1 GCA_021784995.1 Myxococcales bacterium | reverse complement strand
GGGGCATGGAGCGGGCGATCGCGGCGAAGACCGTGACCTACGACTTCGAGCGCCAGATGCCGGGCGCCCGGCTCGTCAAGTGCTCCGAGTTCGGACAGGAGATCGTGAAGAACATGTAGCCCCCGCCGTGGGAGGCTCTAGGGTGAAACGATGAAGAGACTGCTCGCCGCCGCCACCGTCGCCTTCCTCGCCGCTTGCCTGCCGGGCAAGGGGGAGAACCAGCCGTGTCAGTCGACGCCGGACTGCCAGGTCCACATGATCTGTGAGCCACCGGAGTGCCTGGGCGGAGACGGAGGGAGCGTCTGCAAGAACGAGTGCACCGGCGGGAACTCCTGTCCGACGGGCGAGGCGTGCGTCGCGGGCAACACGACCTGCGCCCGCTGCGAGCCCGGCACGGCCGCCGACGGAGGCTAGTGGTCCATGGCTGCCTGCTCGCGAACGCCGAACCCTACAGGAGGGCCTCGGCCGCGCGCCTTGCAGGCCCGGCGCCTCGTCGCTCTCGATGCGCACCCTATTCACGGACCGAGGCACTAAGAGGTCCGATTCCGGACCGCCGTGGCGGCGGCCCATAACCGAGAGGTCGACATGGCACGCAAGAAGATTCTCCTCGTCGGGGCGGGACAGATCGGCGGCAACCTCGCGTTGCTCGCCGCGCAGAAGGAGCTGGGCGACGTCGTCCTGCAGGACGTGGTGGAGGGCGCGCCGCAGGGCAAGGCGCTCGACATCTCCCAGGGACGCGCGGTCGACGGCTACGACGTCGCGATTCGCGGGACCAACAAGTGGGAGGGGGCCGAGGGCGCCGACGTGGTCATCGTCACGGCCGGCATCCCCCGCAAGCCGGGGATGAGCCGTGATGACCTCCTCGACGTCAACTTGAAGATCGTCAAGGACGTGGCCGGCAACCTGAAGGAGAAGTGCCCGGGCGCGTTCGTGATCGTGGTGTCGAATCCGCTCGACGCCATGGTCTACGCGATGAAGAAGCTGACCGGCTTCCCGAAGACCCACGTCGTCGGCATGGCCGGCATCCTCGACAGCAGCCGCTTCCGCTACTTCGTCTCCGAGGAGGTCGGTTGCAGCATCGAGGACGTGCACGCGGTCGTCCTCGGCGGGCACGGCGACGACATGGTGCCGGTGGCGCGCTACTGCTCGGTGGGCGGCGTCCCGCTCGACCGGCTGATCGCACCCGAGAAGCTCGCGAAGATCATCGACCGGACCCGCAAGGGTGGCGGAGAGATCGTCGCCTTGCTCAAGACGGGGAGCGCCTTCTACGCACCGGCGGCGAGCGCGATCGCCATGGCGGAGAGCTACCTGCGCGACAAGAAGCGGGTCTTCCCGTGCGCGGCCTGGCTCGAAGGGCAGTATGGCGTCCAGGGCTGCTACATGGGCGTCCCGGTGGTCATCGGCGCGGGCGGCGTGGAGCGGATCCTCGATCTGCCCCTCGACGCGAACGAGAAGGCGCTCTTCGAGAAGAGCTACGCCTCGGTCCGCTCGACCGTCGCGGCGACGAAGCTTTAGCGAACCGCCGCCCTCGTCCTGGCGCAGGAGGAGCGCGAGGCCCCGAGGCTCGCGCTCCTCGGCGGGCGCCCAGGGCGGCGTACGAGGTCCCGCTCCCCGGTTCTCGCCGGGGCGGATCCTCGCGCGCCGCCTCGCGACCTCGGAGGCGAGCGGGCCCGTTCGCGAGCCGCGGGAGGCCGGCCCGAGGCCACGCCCCGCCTCCCGCGTCCCCCCTCGCGTTCACCCGCAGCCGCGATGAGACCGCGTACCCCTCGCGCGTCACCCGAGCAGGGGGCCGGGGGGCGGCAGCGCCCCGGCGACGACGTTCTTCCCCCGCAAGCGGCTCCCGAGCCGATCCAGGTAGAGGTAGATCACCGGCGTCGTGAAGAGGGTGAGGATCTGGGAGACGAGGAGCCCGCCGGCGATCGTGATCCCGAGCGGCTGCCGCAGCTCGGAGCCCGCGCCGCGCCCCAGGGCGAGGGGCAGGGCGCCGAAGAAGGCGGCGAGCGTGGTCATGAGGATCGGCCGGAAGCGGAGGAGCGCCGCCTGGTGAATCGCCTCGAGCGGCGGCACGCCCTTCTCCCGCTGGACCTCCAGGGCGAAGTCGATCATCAGGATGGCGTTCTTCTTGACGATTCCGATGAGCAGGATGATGCCGATGAGGGCGATGATGGAGAAGTCCATCCCGAACAGCCGCAGGGCCAGCAGGGCGCCGAGGCCGGCGGAGGGCAGCGTGGAGAGGATCGTGAGGGGGTGGATGAGGCTCTCGTAC
Source organism: Myxococcales bacterium (assembly GCA_021784995.1). The sequence continues at coordinate 2,365 of JAJYHA010000452.1, read as the reverse complement.
AGGATGCCGAGCACGATGTAGACGGCGAAGAGCGCCGCGAGCACGAGCCACGGCTCGGTCTGGAGAGACGCGACGAACGCGCGCGCCGTCCCCTCGAACTCGCCGTTGACCGAAGCCGGCAGCCCGAGCCGATCCTCGACCCCGTGAATCGCGTCGACCGCCTGGCCCAACGCGACGCCGGGGGCGAGGTTGAAGGAGAGGGTGACGGCGGGGAACTGGCCCTGGTGGTTGACGGAGAGCGAGGTCGCCCCGGTGCGCAGGCGCGCGATGGACGAGAGGGGGATCTGCGCGTCGGCGGGGCCGCGCACGTACACGTGGTCGAGGGCGTCGGGGTCCCGCTGGAGCGGGTGCGAGACCTCCAGCACGACGTGATACTGGTTCAGCTCGGTGTACGTCGTCGCGACCTGCCGCTGGCCGAAGGCGTCGTAGAAGGCGTTGTCCACATCGGCGAGCGAGACGCCGAGGCGCGAGGCGGTGTCACGGTCCACGTCGAGGGTGAGCGAGAGGCCGGAGGTCTGCTGATCGGTGTTCACGTCCGAAAGCTCGGGGAGCTTCTTGAGCGCGGCGAGGAGGCGGGGCGCCCACCGGTTCAGCTCTGCGAGATCGCGATCCTCGACCGTGTACTGGTACTGGGTGCGGGAGGTCCGCCCGCCGATCCGGAGGTCCTGGGTGGACTGGAGGTAGAGACGGATGCCCCCGACCTTCGCGAGCTTCGGCCGCAGCCGGCCGATCATCTCGTCCGCGGACACGCCGCGCCGCTCCTTGGGCCAGAGCTCTCCGAAGATGAAGCCGGTGTTCAAGGTCGACCCGCTCCAGACGCCGATGAACGAGACGAGGTGCTTGACCGCGGGGTCGCGCAGCACGGTCTCGACGAGCGCCTTCTGGCGAGCCTTCATCGCCGGGAAAGAGATGTCCTCTGGGGCGTCGGAGAAGCCCATGAACGCGCCGGTGTCTTGCTGCGGGAAGAGGCCCTTCGGGATCCACCAGGCCATGAAGATCGTGAGCGCGAGGGTCCCGAGGGTGAGGCCCAGGGTGAGCGGCTGCCGGCGGAGGGCGGCCCGCAGCCCGGCGTCGTAGGCGTCCCGCAGCCGCGTGAAGAAGCGCTCGGAGCCGCGCCAGACGGCGCCGTGGTCGCCGGCCGGGCGCAGCAGGCGCGCGCACATCATCGGCGTCAGGGAGAGCGAGACCGCGGCCGAGGTCGCCACGGCGATGGAGAGGGTCACCGCGAATTCGCGGAACAGGCGGCCGACGATGCCGCCCATCAGCAGGATGGGGAGGAAGACCGCGAGCAGCGAGCCGGTGATCGAGACGATGGTGAAGCCGATCTGCCTCGCGCCTTGGAGCGCCGCGGCGAGGGGCGGCTCCCCGGCCTCGACCAGCCGGGCCACGTTCTCGGTGACCACGATGGCGTCGTCCACGACGAAGCCGGTCGAGATGGTGAGCGCCATCAGCGAGAGGTTGTCGAGGCTGTAGTGGAGCAGATCCATGAAGCCGAAGGTGCCGAGCAGGGAGAGCGGCACGGCCACACTGGGGATCGCCGTCGCCCGCAGGTCGCGCAGGAAGAGGAAGACGACCAGCATCACGAGGAGCACGGCGATGGTGAGCGCGAGCTCCACGTCGCGGACCGAGGCGCGGATGGTCTGGGCGCGGTCGAGGGCGACGCCGACGTCGATGGCCGGGGAGATCGAGCGGGAGAGCGACGGCAGGAGCGCCTGAATCCGGTCGATCACGTCCAGGATGTTCGCCCCGGGTTGGCGGCGGATCACGACGACCACGGCTCGCTGGTGATCGAACCAGCCGGCGACGCGCTCGTTCTCGACGTCGTCCACGACCTTGGCCACGTCGGAGAGCCGGACGTCGCCGTTAACGTCGGACCGGATGAGGAGCTTCGCGAAGGCCGCGGCGTCGAAGAGCTGGTCGTTGGTCGCGAGGATCAGGGTGGACGAGGAGCCGGAAAGCGAGCCCTTCGGCGGATCGACCGTCGCCTGCCCGAGGAGGGCGCGCAGGTCGTCCATCCCCATCCCGAGGCCGGCGAGCTTCTCGGGGTCGACCTCGACGCGCACCGCCGGTTGCTGGCCGCCGCCGACGAAGACCTGGCCGACGCCGGGGACCTGCGAGATCTTCTGGGCGAGGATGGTGTTCGCCTCGTCGTAGACCTCGCCGAGCGGGACGGCCTTGGAGGTGAGGCCGAGGATCAGGATGGGGGCGTCGGCCGGGTTCACCTTCTTGAAGAAGGGGAGCTCGGGGAGGTTCGTCGGGAGATCGCCCGCCGCGGCGTTGATCGCCGCCTGGACGTCGCGGGCGGCGGCGTCCACGTCGCGATCGAGCTCGAACTGGAGGACGATCGAGGTCGAGCCGAGCGCGC
>JAJYHA010000220.1 GCA_021784995.1 Myxococcales bacterium | reverse complement strand
CAGCCGAGCGGCGAGGGATTCGTCAGCCCCGACCTGCCGGTGCTGCGCGCGTCGCTCGAGCAGGTGGTGAGCGAGATCCGGATCCTGGCCGCCGCGGCGACGGCGCGGGGAGGGGCCCCGGTGGCGCTGGTCGGCCTCTCGCTGGGGGCGCTGGCGGCGGCGCTGGCGGCCACCGCCCCCGAGCCCACGGCCGCCGCCGTCCTCGTGGCGCCGCCCGACCTCGCCACCACCCTGGCCCGGACGCCCATCGGCGCCCGCTACCGCGCCCTGGCCCGCCGCGCCGGCGCCCCGTTCCCCGGGGACGCGGAGCTGGCGAGCGGCCTGGCGCCGCTCTCGCCGAGGCTGCGGCGCCCCACCGTGGCTCGCGCCTTCGTCGCCGCGGCCACCCACGACCTGATCGTGCCTCCCGACGGGCCGGTCGCGCTCGCCCGGGCGTGGGGGGTGACGCCGCGCCTCTACGCGCGCGGCCACCTGACGCTGCTCCTCGCCTGCCGGGAGCTGCGCCGCGACGTGTCGGCCTTCCTCGCGGCCTGACGGCGCCCGCGCCCGGGCGCCACCGTCAGCGGCGCCGCCTGCGGGACTCGTCGCGCGCGCTCACCACCTCGTCGAAGAAGGGCGCCGGGACGACGTGCCCGCGGATCACCGGCCACGCCTTCTCGGCCGCCGCGCGCCAGGGCGCCGGGTCGACCGCCACCACCGTCAACCCCTGCTTCCTCATGGCCGCCACCGCGTCGTCGTTCAGCTTGCGGACCTCGGCGTCGACGCGCGCACCCAGCTCGTGCGCGATCGCGAGGAGCTTCGGCCGCAGGTCGGCGGGGATCCGCTCCCAGGTCTCCTTGCGGATGAGCGTGGCGCCGATGAGGTAGCCCCAGGGCACGTCGATCATGTGGTTGGCGCGCTCGAACAGCCGGGCCGTGAGGAGGTAGAGCGGCACGTTCGCGATGCAGTTGATCATCCCCGTCTGCAGCGACGGGACGACGTCGGTCGAGGAGAGCACGACCGGCCGGAACCCTGCGGCCTTCCACGCGTCGACGCTGGCCGGATCGCCGTCCCAGGCGAACATCCGGGCGTCGGACATCTCCGCCGGCGTCGAGTACCCCTTCGTGCAGAAGATCCGGATGAACCCCACCTGAGACCAGTGCAGCGGGACGTACCCCTTGGCGTCGAGCAGCCGGTCGAGCTGCGGCTCCACCTTCGGGAAGACGGCCGCGAACTCGGCCTCGCTGTCGATCATGCCCGGCGCGGAGATCGCCTGCGGCTCCCGGACGATGTCGTGCATGCCGACGTTGGTGATGGCGGCCGCCTGCAGCTGCCCGACCGCCATCTTCCGCACCATGTCGCCCTCGCCGCCCTGCGTGCCGCCGGGGTAGATGCGGACCTTGACCCGCCCGCCCGAGACCTGTGCCCAGCGGTCGGCCATCTCCTTCAGCAGGTTGTGCCAGGTCGAGCCGTTGGGGGCGAGGGTCCCGAGCTTGACGATCACCTCCTGCGCGGAGGCCGGTGCGGCGACGGCGAGCGCCACCGCGAGCGCGAGCTTCTTCACGTCATCCTCCTTCGATGGGGCTCAGGCGAAGAGATCCTCGACGTGCTCCAGGAGCAACCTCGCCCTGCGCTGCGCGAGGACGTTGGCCAGCCGGTGCGCCCTGTCGGCCTCCGCGTCGTACGCCAGCACCTGCCGCAACATCCGCGTGAACTCCGCCCGGTCCTGGCGCGCCACCAGCACCGCCTCGGCGTAGGAGACGAGGACGCCGAGCTTGCGTCCCTTCGAGAGCGCGACCGCGCGGTCGAAGTGCTCCTTCGCGCGTGCGAGGCCCTCCGCGCCGCCCTGCGCGGCGTCCCAGGAGACGAAGAACTCGTGGATCGCGCCCTCGTCGAAGCCCTCGTCGAGGGCGAGCGCGCGCCGCATGAGGGCGCCGGGGGCCGGCAGCTCGGAGACGAGCGCCATGTCCTCCTTCCCGGCGGCGATCGCGAGCGCCCAGCTCGCCGCGGTCCAGTAGATCAGCGCCACGTCCTCCTTGCCCACCACGGCCAGGGCCGAGTCCAGATCGCGGACGCCTCGCAGCTTCGCAGCCAGGCCCTCGTGCCGGACCTCGAGGCCGCGCAGCCCGTAGTCCCGCGCGCGCAGGTAGAGCTTGAGCGCGCGCGCCCGCGCCTCCCGGGCAGGGCCGCTCCGGCCCTGCAGCTCCGCCGCGTCCGCGTCCGCCTGCACGAACCCGTATCCGAACTGGGTGAAGCCGGTCGCCAGCGCGGTGAGCAGCCCCACGTGCTCCGGGTGCTCGGCCAGGAGCCCCTCCAGGGTCTTGAGCCCGAAGGGCACCGCCGCCTGGACCAGCTCCGGGTCGTCGTCCTGTGCGTAGACGTTGCCGGACGGGGTGGCGGAGAGCGCGTTCGCGATCACCCGGGTCGCGGCGGCGCGCGGCGAGCAGCCGAGGAGTGTGGGCAGCGCGACGGCTGCGGCGAGCAGGGTGCGCTTCACGCTGTGGCCGTGGAGAGTTCGTGCTAGTGATAGGCGGCTCCGAGAGAAAGTCAACGGTGAAGCACGACGGCACCGACACACCCGTGACGGATCCGGATGGTCCCGGGCTCCGTGGTGGCGCCCTCACGCGGGGCGTCGGCGCCACCGTGGGCGTGCTGCTGCTGGCCATGGTCGCCATCCCGGCCGGCGAGACGATCAGCCGCCGCCTGCTGGGACGAGGGCTGGCCGGCTCGGCCATCCTGGTGCAGCACCTCACCCTCTGGGTCGGCTTCCTCGGTGCGCTGCTCGCGACCATCCACGAGCGCCACCTGGCGCTCTCGACGGCGGAGGTGATCCCGCGCGGCGCGCCGCGCCGGGCGGCCGAGCTGCTGGCGCGCGTGGTCTCGACGGCCGTGTGCGCGCTGCTCGCCTACGCGGCGGTGGAGCTGGTCCTGGCGGACCGGGGCTCGGACCGGACCCTCCCCTTCGGCATTCCGTTCTGGTGGAGCGAGCTCGTCATGCCGGCCGGCAGCGCCCTCATGGCGCTCCGCTTCGCGTGGCGCCGGGGACCGGGCGCGCAGCGCTGGAGCGATCGCGCCATCGCCGTCGCCGCGGCCGGGCTGGCCTTCGCCCTCGGGGCCGTCACGCCGGCGCCCTGGCTGGCGCAGGCGCTGCTCCTCCTCGTGCTGGCGGCGTTCCTGGTCGGCGCGCCCGTCTTCGTCACCATGGCGGGAGTCGCCATGGCGCTCTTCTGGCGCGACGGGACCCCGATCGCCGCCGTCCCGACCAACACGTTCGGCCTGGTCACCAGCTCCACCCTGCCCGCCGTGCCGCTCCTCACGGTGGCGGGGTACGTGCTCGCCGAGGGCGGCGCCGCGCGCCGCCTGGTCCGCGCCTACAAGGGGCTCTTCGGCTGGATGCCGGGCGGCGTGGCCGTGATGGCCGCGTCGGTCTGCGCCATCTTCACCACCTTCACGGGCGCCTCCGGCGTCACGATCCTCGCGCTGGGCGGGCTCGTCATGCCCACGCTGCTCGAGGAGCGTTACCCCGAGGGCTTCTCGCTCGGGCTCGTCACCGCCGCGGGCTCGCTCGGGCTCCTCTTCCCCCCCTCCCTCCCCGTCATCCTCTACGGCGTGGTGGCGCAGGTGCCCATCGACCACCTCTTCCTCGGCGGCCTGGTCCCCGGCACGCTGATGGTGCTCCTGGTCTGCGCCTACGGGGTGGTGGTCGGCGTGCGGGCCCGCGCGCCGCGGCAGGCCATCCATCCGCGCGAGGCGCTCGCGGCGCTGTGGGAGGCCCGGTGGGACCTCGGGCTGCCGCTGCTCGTCATCGTCTCCATCGCGAGCGGGTACGCCACCATCGTCGAGGCCTCGGCGCTCGCCGTCGCGTACGCGCTGCTGGTGGAGATGGCGGTCTTCCGCGAGGTGCGCCTGCGCGAGCTGCCGCAGATCCTGGCCCACGCGGCGAGCCTGGTGGGCGCCGTGCTGATCCTGCTCGGGGTGGCGCTCGGGCTCACCAACTGGCTGGTGGACGCCGAGATCCCGGGGAAGCTCGTGGGGTGGATGACGCTCCACGTGCGGAGCCCCGAGCTCTTCCTGCTGGCGCTCAACGTGGCGCTGCTCGTCCTGGGCAGCGTGCTCGAGATGTACTCTGCCATCATCGTGCTCGCGCCGCTCGTCGCGCCCCTCGGCGTCGCCTACGGGATCGAGCCGGTCCACCTGGGGGTGGTGTTCCTGGCCAACCTGGAGCTGGGGTTCCTCTTCCCGCCCATGGGCCTGAACCTCTTCCTCGCGGCGTCGCGCTTCCACAAGCCGCTGCCGTACCTCTACCGGCGCGCGCTGCCCTTCCTCGTCATCATGTCGGCGGGCGTGCTGCTCATCACCTACCTCCCCTTCATCACGACCGGGGTGGTGCGGCTGGTGAAGGGGTAGCGGGGCGCCACTCGCGCAGCGCGAAGATGGCGAAGGTGATCGCCCAGGCCCCCACCACGTCGATGGCGTAGTGGAGCCGGGCCAGCAGCACGCTCGCGACCACCACCAGGTGCGCCGCGAGCGCCACGGCGCGGAGCCGGCGGCGCGGCCAGAGGTACAGCACGAGCAGGAAGGTCGTCGCGGTGTGGCCGGAGAAGAAGAGGTCCTTGGTCAGGTAGGCCTGGGCGGTGCCGTGGGCGAAGACGCTCCAGGG
>JAJYHA010000161.1 GCA_021784995.1 Myxococcales bacterium | reverse complement strand
CAGGAGGACGTGACGCGGTTCTCCTACGAGTCCCTGGCGCGGACCCTGGCGCGGCAGGTGCCGGAGCTCATGACGCGACACAAGGCGCGCGCCATCGAGTTCAAGGTGGTGATCAAGGACGGCCGCGCCGTGCTGAAGGCCGTCCCGCGTCCGTGACGGCGTGCCGGCCCCACGCCGGGCGACCGATCCCGGCGCCCCAGGCAGCAGGGCCCGTTTCGATTTGCCTTCTCGTCCGGCGCAGCGTAAAAAACGGCGCCGCGCCTGGGTAGCTCAGTCGGTAGAGCAGGGGACTGAAAATCCCCGTGTCGCTGGTTCGATTCCGGCCCCAGGCACCTTCAACTGAGCTCGCGCATCTGGCCCATCAGACGGCAACGTCTGGTGGGCCTTCGGATTTTCGGACGACGACGAGGCGGCGGTCGTTGTCGCTCTCGTCTCGAACCGGTCGCCTCACGCACGCTCGCGAACCTGGTCCGCCATGGCGCCGTTCCCCTCCCTCCTCAGCCCCTCCTCCACGCCACGGCGGTCCGCCTCACCTTTGTTCTGGCTGGCCTTCCACTGCCCCTCGAGGTGCGTGATCGTCAGCTCGAGGCCGACGATTCCATTCAACATGCCGTCGAGATACTCCGGTGGAGCGTCGGCGATCTTCCACGGTGCCGCGCGCGCATGCTCGTGTCGGTCGGTCAGGCTGGCGACGACTTCGAGCAGGCGCTCCCGGTCGTGGAAGAAGCGGATGGTGCCGTGGACATGGACGGCGACGTAGTCCCAGGTCGGCACCACGCGGCCCGTTTCGCGCTTGGTGGCGTACCACGACGGCGACACGTATCCGTCCGGACCGAGGATGATGGCGAGCGCGGTGCTGCCGTCCGGTGTGGACTTCCACTGGGGATTCGCTCGCGCCAGGTGGCCCACCAGCCGGCCGAGCGGCGCCGGCTCCGGTTCGAGCAACAATGGGACGTGACTCACTCCGAATTCACCCGCTCCAGGGGTCACCAGCGTCGCGAGGCCGGCCGCACGGATCGCTGCGTGCAGGACCTCGACGCGGTCTTCGACGAAGTGGCGTGGGACGTACATCGTCGAGCTCCTACCCGGGGCCGGTGAGCGCGGGCGCCGCGGGGCCGGGACGCTCGCCGGAGAGGACGCTCACCGGGGCCCGTCCCGCCTCCCCGCAGGCCTCGAAAATCGCGGCGATGGCGGCCTCGTCGCCCGCCGCGCCCCGGCGCCGAAGGCCCTCCACGATCTTCCGCCGCTCCTCCGGCGTGCGGTTCTGAGCGAGCTTGGCCTTGCCGTCGACGCGCTCGGGGCGCACGCGCAGGACCAGGACGCCGCCCAGCTCGGCGGCGTGGATCGCATCGCGGGGATCGAGCGGCCGGTAGCCGCCCTCGGGCTGGAGACGCTCCATGAGCGCGTTGAGGGCACACGCCTTCTCGTCGGGGTTGGTCACCTCCTCGATGGCCCCACGGACCTGGACGCTCCGGTACAGCGTGCTCGCCGGACACGCGCGCTCCGGGTCGAGGAAATGGGAGGGTAGGCGCGCCACGAGCTCGTCCGCGCCGATGACTGCGGGCCGACCGATGCAGGCGGCCTTCTCGCCGGCGCGGGCGCCGTGGAACACGACGGCGTCGCCGGCCCAGGCGAAGTCGAGCGTCCGCAGCACCGGTTCGCCGGCGGGTGTGGTGGTGGCGAGGTGGATCACCGGCGCGCGCGCCAGGAAGGCGAGGGCCGCGCCGCGCGACATCCCGAAGTGACGTTCGTTCCTCATGACGTGCCCAGGGTGGCATCACGCTGGCCCTTGTGAAAGGTCCAGTCCCGAGATAATTGATGGACCAGTGCGCCGCTGGGATCTTCACGTCGAGCTCTCCGCCGGGCGCGGGCCGCTGTTCCTGCGCCTCGCGCACGGCATCGCCGAGGCCATCCGGGACGGGCGCTTGGCGCCCAGGGCCGCGCTCCCGGGGAGCCGCACCCTCGCGCGCGCGCTGCGGCTGCACCGGAACACGGTGCTCGCGGCGTACCGCGAGCTCGAGCGCGAGGGGTGGATCGCCACGGAGCCGGCGCACGGGACGTTCGTGGCGCACGACCTGCCGCCACGCCTGTCGGCCCGGACAGCCGCCTCCGAGGGCGCGCCGGAGAAGGTCGGGTTCGATCTCCCCCCCGCGCCGACCTGGCCGCGTGCGCCCGGGGAGCTGTCCGACGCCGTGCCCCCCGGGGTGCTCCAGCTCCTGGGCGGCTTGCCCGACCCGCGTCTCGCGCCTGCGGCGGAGCTCGCGCGGGCGTTGCGGCGCGCACTGCGGCGGCCCGAGCACCTCGGCTACGGCGACCCACGCGGCCACCGGCGTCTCCGCGACGCGCTGGCCGGGATGCTCTCCGCCACGCGCGGGATCCGTCACGGCTCGGACGGCCTCCTCGTGACGCGAGGGGCGCAGATGGCCGTCGCGGCGGCGGCGCGCGCGCTGCTCGCCCCGCGTGACCTCGTCGCCGTGGAGGCCCTGGGCTACCGGCCCGCGTGGGAGGCGCTGCGCTCGACGGGTGCGCGGCTCGTGGCGGTGCCCGTGGACGGCTCCGGCCTCGACGTGGAGCGGCTCGCCGCGATCCACGTGCGCCAGCGGGTCCGGGCCGTCTACCTCACGCCTCACCACCACTACCCGACCACGGTGGCGCTCTCCCCCGCGCGCCGGATGGCCCTCCTCGACTTCGCGGCGCGCGAGCGGCTGGTCGTCATCGAGGACGACTACGACAACGAGTTCCACTACGAGGGGCGGCCGCTCCTCCCGCTCGCCAGCCTCGATCGCGCGGGGGTGGTGGTCTACGTGGGCACGCTCTCCAAGGTCCTGGCGCCGGCGCTCCGGCTCGGCTTTGCGGCCGCGCCGAAGCCGGTGCTGGAGCGGCTGATCTCGGAGCGCGTGCGCCTCGACCGCCAGGGGGACCAGGTGCTCGAGGTGGCGGTCGCGGAGCTCATCGAGGACGGCGAGCTGCAGCGGAGCGTCTGGCGCGCCCGGCGCGCTTACGAGGCACGGCGGCAGGCGCTGGTGGCGGCCCTGCGAGACCGGCTCGGCGGGGCGCTCACCTTCTCGCCGCCACCGGGAGGCATGGCGCTCTGGTGCCGCGTGGCGCCCGGGATCGACGCGGACGCCTGGGCGGCGGCCGCGCTCGCGCACGGCGTGGCGGTCCAGCCCGGGAGCTCGTTCACGTTCGATGGGCGACCGACGCCACATCTCCGGCTCGGGTTCGCCCGGCACGAGGACGCCGAGCTGCGCGAGGCCGTGAACCGGCTCGCCGCAGCGCGCGAGCCGCGCTCGTCGAGGCGCCCGAGCACCTCCCGCGCGCGACGGCAGGCAGCGTCACGGGCGGCGCGCGGATCGCGACGGCGGATCGTCCAGGGCCGGAAGAGCTCGCCGCCCGATGGCTCCGGACACGGGCGAGACCGTCGGGACCGCCGAGAGCGTTGAGTTGACGCTCGCGGCGGCTCTCTGCAGGCGGGGGAGGATCACCTCGATGGCGTGCTGCTCCGCGGCGGAGCTGACGCTCAGGCTGACGCTCATGGCCGCGATGACCCGCCTCCGTGCGTCGAGGAGTGGCACGGCGATGCCGCAGATCCCCTCCTCGAGCTCTCCCCCGACATAGACCCAGCCCCTGCGCCTGCCCTCCTTCGCGATCCGACGCAATCGAGCCATGCTGGTGACGGTCTTGCTCGTGAGCGGTCTCAGTTCGGCGATCTCCGCATACCTCGCGAGCTCCTTCGGTGAGAGGCCGCCCAGCAGCACGCGGCCCATCGACGTCACGTAGGCCGGGAGGCGCGTTCCGATCGTGAAGTTCGTCGTCAGGATGCGGTGCGTCGAGACCCGCATGACGTAGACGATGTCGACACCGTCGAGCACTCCGATGTTGCAGGACTCGCGCGTCGCGGCTGCCAGCTCATCCAGCACCGGCTCGGCGACGTCCCAGAACTGCAGCGAAGACAGATAGGAATAGCCGAGCTCCAGTATGCGCGGAGTGAGCGTGAACAGGCGTCCGTCGGCAGCCACGTAGCCGAGCGCCTTCAGGGTGAGCAGGATGCGGCGTGCCGCGGCCCGCGTGAGGCCGGCCCGCTCCGCCACCCGCGACAGCGTCAGGACGCGTGCGTCGGGTCCGAAGCTGCGGATGACCCCCAGCCCCCTCGCGAACGATTGAACGAATCCGTCCTTCGGCCTGGAGTTCACGAGATCGCCCCTGCTCGGCCCCCCGTGTCCCGCAGCGCGGCGAGCTGCGCGGGCTGCGCACCGGGGGCAACGGGTTGACTTCGGTCGCGCGCCACTCTCATACTTCATCCGTTCGCAACACGCACGTAGTGTTCGCACAGCGAACAGCAGCAAGGACGCCGATGGAGGCGGCCCGTGCGGCCGAGGAGGAGCGGTGGCCGATACGAATCGCAGCTACGAGACCGACTTCTGGAAGGACGCGGCCCGTCGCAAGACCTGGGACGACATCGTGCCGGGCGAGCTCCGGCCGACCATCCCGTACGTGCTCACGAAGGAAGCGATCCAGGAGTACTGCAGCTCCGTCGGCGAGACGAACCCGCTCTACTTCGACGAGGAATACGCCCGCCAGTCGATCTACGGCGGGCTCATCGCGCCCCCGTCGATCCACATCCTGCTGATGTTCGCCTGCACGCCCGCGGACGACTGGATGCGGAG
>JAJYHA010000349.1 GCA_021784995.1 Myxococcales bacterium | reverse complement strand
TTCGGCCAGAACCTGGACCTCACCCGCATGTCGGAGGCGCAGATCGCCCGCGCCGGCATCGGGCGGAAGTTCCAGAAGCCGACCGTCTTCGAGCGCCACACCGTCTTCGAGAACCTGGAGCTGGCGCTGGCCGGCGACCGGCGCGTGTCGCGCACCCTCCGCGCGGCGCTCGACGACGACGGCCGCGACCGCATCGCCGACACGCTGCGCCGGGTCCGCCTCGCCGGCGCGGCCGACCGGCCGGCCGGGCTCCTCTCCCACGGGCAGAAGCAGTGGCTGGAGCTCGGCATGCTGCTGGCGCAGGACCCGAAGCTCCTCCTCCTCGACGAGCCGGTGGCGGGCATGACGGACGAGGAGACCGACCGCACCGCGGAGCTCGTGACCTCGCTCGCCGGCCGCCACTCGGTGGTGGTGGTGGAGCACGACATGGCCTTCGTGGCGCAGCTCCGCGCGCCGGTCACCGTGCTGCACGAGGGGGCGGTCCTGGCCGAGGGGACGCTCGAGGCCGTGCAGGCCGATCCGCGCGTGGTCGAGGTCTACCTGGGGCGCTAGCCATGCTGACCGTCTCGAACGTGGAGCAGTACTACGGCGGCAGCCACATCCTGCGCGGCGTCTCGCTCGAGGCCGCCCCCGGCCAGGTGACGGCCGTCCTCGGCCGAAACGGCGTGGGGAAGACGACGCTGCTCAAGGCCGTCATGGGCCTGGTGCCGGTGGCCGCGGGCCGCGTCACCTTCGGCGGGGTGGACCTGACGCGGGCGCCGCCCCACGAGCGGGCCCGGGCCGGCATCGGGTACGTGCCGCAGGGCCGCGAGATCTTCCCGCGCCTGACGGTGGAGGAGAACCTGCTCGTCGGCCTGCGCGCGCGCGGCCGGCGCGCCCGGCTCCCCGAGCGCCCGCTGGCGCTCTTCCCCGCCCTGCGCGCCATGCTGCGCCGCCGCGGCGGCGACCTCTCGGGCGGGCAGCAGCAGCAGCTCGCCATCGCGCGGGCCCTCGCCACCGAGCCCTCGCTGCTCATCCTCGACGAGCCGACCGAGGGCATCCAGCCCTCCATCATCAAGGAGATCGAGCGCGCCATCCGCGCGCTGGTGACGGAGGGCCGGACCGCCGTCCTCCTCGTCGAGCAGTACTACGACTTCGCGCGCGCGCTCGCCGACCGGTACCTGGTGCTCTCGCGCGGCGAGGTGGTGCAGGCGGGGCGCGGGGCCGACATCGAGGCCGACGGCGTCCGCCGTCTCCTCACCGTCTGACGGCGCCTGCCGCCGATCCGCGCAGCGCGTGACCGCGCGCCGGTCACGGCGCGGGGGGGAGGGCCCGCGATCCCGCGCCGCGCGCGCCTCCCGGGGCGGGCACGTCCCCTGCAATCGACCCGGACGAGCGTCCACCCAGGAGCCGCGCACATGCCCACCGCCTCGCCCGCGACGACGAGCCCGTCCACGACGACCTCCCGGCCCACGCTGGGGCTCACCGGCCTCACCATCAACGCCATGGCGCTCATCGCGCCCGGCGCGTTCCTCTGGCTCACCTTCCAGATGCAGGCGCTCTACGGCGCCCCCATGGCGGGCGCCGCCATGTGGTCCGGGATCGTGACCGCCCTCCTGCTCTGCTTCGCCACCGCCGTCAGCTACGCCGAGCTGTCGAAGCTCTACCCGGGCGCGGGCTCCTCCTACTTCTTCGCCGAGCAGGCCTTCCTCAACCGCACCCGCGCCTACCGCTTCGCGCGCATCGCCAAGTTCGTCACCGGCTGGGCGAGCCACCTCTACTACTGGGTCTACCCGGGCGTGATGGTGGGCGTGACGGCCCTCCTGAGCGGCTACCTGCTCAACCAGTTCTTCCCCGACACCTTCAGCGGCACCTACGACAGCTTCCTCTTCATGGCGATCTTCTGCGTGCTCTTCGCGCTCGGCGTCGCCTACATCGCGTTCCGCGGCGTGACGGGCACCACCGGCGTCAACTTCGCCATCAACGTCATCCAGATCAGCGCGCTGGTGGTCTTCGCGGTCATCGCCATCTCCTACCGCGTGAGCCACCCCGAGGGCGCGCGCGGCCTCACGCTCGTGAACGGCACGCCGGTGGACTACGTGGTCGCGCAGGAGCCGGTGCTGGAGAACGGCAAGCCCAAGCTCGACGGCGCCGGGCAGCCGGTCACGCAGCCGAAGGTGGACGGGGCCGGGAACCCGGTGCCCGAGCTGGGGCCGGACGGCAAGCCGGTGCCCTTCCTGCTGAGCTACGCCGCCGACAGGGCGGTGGCGATGGAGCCGCTCGACGCCGACCACCCCCGGGAGCTGGTCCAGAAGTTCAAGTTCCACCCGACGGCCGCGTCGGTCCCGGCGCCCCACGGCTTCTCGTACATCATCATCCAGGCCTGCATCGCCATCCTGATCCTGGTCGGCTTCGAGTCGGTGACCTCGATGGGCGAGGAGGCGCGCAACGCCCGGCGCGACATCCCGCGCGCGGTGCTGCTCTCGCTCGGCATCCAGGGCCTGCTCTGCTACCTGCTCGAGTACTTCGCGGCCAACTACTTCCTCAACCAGGGCTACACCCTCGCCGACGCGGCCGGCTCCGGGGCGCCGGTGGGCGACATGATGGTGCTGGTCGGCACCTGGCTCTTCGGCAGCGCCACCGCGGGCAAGGCCTTCATGCTGGTGCAGGCCGCCACCGTCTTCCTGGCCCTCGTCGGCACCACGCTCTCCTGCCTCTCGACGGGCGCGCGCGTCACCTACGCCATGGGCAAGGACGAGGAGGTGCCGGAGCACTTCGGCCTGCTCCACGGCAAGCGCCTCACCCCGCACCGCGCCATCTGGGCGCTGGCGCTCCTCTCGGCCGTGATCGGGATCGTGACCGTCTCCACCTACCTGGGCGGCACCACGCCGGCGCCGCTGGAGGCGAAGTACCACGGCCTCTGGTACTCCGTCGGCGTCTTCGCGCCCGAGGTCTACCCGAAGCTCCCCAACAGCCTCCTGGTCATGACGCTGGTGAGCAACTTCGGGACCTTCCTGCTCTACATGCTCACCTGCGTCGTGGCCATCGTGGCCTTCCGCGAGCACGAGACGTTCAGCGGCGTGAAGCACGTGCTGGTGCCGCTCTTCGGCCTGGTGGCGAACCTCCTCTGCATGATCTTCTACCTGGTGGGCCCCTTCGCGGTGGCGGGCATGAGCGTGAAGGAGCCCTTCATCGCGCTCGGCATCTGCCTGCTGTGGGGCGCCTACGGGGCGGTCTACTTCCTGCGCTCCAGCAAGGCGCGCGGGAAGGCCATCTACGTGGAGAGCCGCCTCGCGGCTCAGCCGCGGGGGTAGGCGTCGGTGCCCAGCTCCAGCGCGTCGAGGCCCGAGTGCTCCACCTCGGCGGGGACGCGGTTCCCCATGAGGCGCTCCACCAGCTTGAAGAACCCGAAGGCCGAGCCGAAGACGAAGAGGACGCTGGCGAGGATGCCGACGCACTGCGCGAGGAGCTGGCCCGGATCGCCGAAGAGGAGCCCGCGCACCGGCCCGGGCACGCCGTTCCAGCCCTCGCCGTAGCTGCCGTCCGCCAGCAGCCCGACCGCGAGCGCCCCCAGGACCCCGCACGCGCCGTGGACCGCCACCGCCCCCACCGGATCGTCGACGCGCAGGCGCCGCTCCAGCAGGTGGACCGTCCAGACCACCAGCAGGCCGGCCACGAAGCCGACCAGCGCGGCCGAGGCCGGGCTGACGAAGGCGCAGGGCGCGGTGACGGCCACCAGGCCGCCCAGCATGCCGTTGCAGGCGACGCC
Organism: Myxococcales bacterium; assembly: GCA_021784995.1. Next base: position 926 of record JAJYHA010000349.1, on the reverse strand, counting down.
GACGTCGGGCTTGCGGTGCACCAGCCACACGTAGAGCAGCGCCGACACCAGCCCCGTGCTCGAGGCGAGCGCGGTGTTGACGGCGATGGCGGCCACGCGCGGATCGGTGGCGGAGAGGGTGGAGCCCGCGTTGAACCCGAACCAGCCGAAGGCCAGGACGAGCGTGCCGAGCACGGTGAAGGGGAGGTTGTGGCCCGGCATGGCGCTGATGGTGCCGTCGAGGCGGTACTTGCCGAGGCGGGGGCCGAGCACGATGGCGCCCGCCAGCGCCGTGAGGCCGCCGGTCATGTGGACCACGCTCGAGCCGGCGAAATCCACGTGCCCGTGCCCCAGGCCGAGGTTCACGCCCAGCGCGGCGAGCCACCCGCCACCCCACACCCAGTTGCCGTAGATCGGGTAGAGGAGCGTGGAGACGAAGAGGGCGTAGACGAGGAAGGCCGAGAACTTCCAGCGCTCCGCCATGGCGCCGGTGGGGATGGTGGCGGCGGTGTCCATGAAGACCGCCGCGAAGAGGAACATGGCGAGGCCGGCCGGGTCGTTCGCCACCGACACCAGGGCGAACTTCGCCGCGCCGAGGAGGCCGAAGTGTCGGCCGGCGAGCGTGAGGCCCAGCTCGTGCGCGCCGGCCACGGCCGGCCCGAGCGAGGGCCACTCGCGCACGCCGCCCAGCATGAGCCCATAGCCCACCAGCCAGAAGCCGATCACGCCCACCGGGTAGACCACCAGGTTCATGGCCATGGTGTGGGCGGCGTTGCGCGCGCGCGTGAAGCCGGTCTCGACCAGCGCGAAGCCCGCCTGCATGAACATGACGAGGAAGGCGGCCAGGAGGACCCAGGCCAGATCGAGGTGCTGTCCCATCCCCTGCGGCACGTGCTACCTCCCCCGCCCGCGCGCCCCGGCCGCCGCGGGCGGCGCGAGGGCGGTCC
>JAJYHA010000368.1 GCA_021784995.1 Myxococcales bacterium | reverse complement strand
CCGCGGCGGTGGCGGTGGCGGTGGCGGTGGCGGTGGCGGCCGCGCCGGGCGTGCCCTGCGGCTGCGCCCGCACCTCGCGCGCCCCGCCGGCGACGGCGCCCACCACGGCCAGCGCCAGGAGGCTCTCGAGGAGCCGCCTCACCGGCGCCCCCGCAGCTCGCGGAGGTGGGCCACCACCTGGACGTCCTCCGGGGAGTCGATCGTCCCCAGGCTCACCACCTCCTCGTAGCTCTCGAAGAGATCGAGGTGGTCGGCCAGGAACCTCTCGTCGGCGCGGCGGCGATCGCCGGCGTAGATCAGGACCGCGGCGGTGGCGAGCGCGCCGGCCAGGCCGGGCGCGAACCAGCGCCACGCGCCGGTCCAGCCGATCCCGAGGCGATCGGCGAGGCCGCGGCGTCGTGCGCGCTCCGCCGCGAGGCGGGCGTGGAAGCGCTGCTCGAACCCCGGCGAGGGCGGCGGCGCCGGCGGGACGCGCGCCAGCACGCCCAGCGCGGTCGCCAGCCGGTCACGCTCGGCGCGGCAGGCGGCACAGCTCGCCAGGTGCTCGTCGACGCGCCGCCGCGCGGTGGCGTCGAGCGCACCGTCGAGGTGGGCGGTCAGCTCCTCGAGCGGGTGGGTCACGGCGCGTCCTCCCCCGCCGACCTCTCTGCGAAGGGGGCGAGCACGCTGGCGGCGGTGATGGTGGCGCGGTGCACGAGCGACTTGACCGCGGGCAGGCTGGTCCCGAGCGCCTCGGCGATCTCGTCGTACGAGAAGCCCTCGAAGCGCGCCATCACGAAGGCGGCGCGCTGCTTGTCGGGCAGGCGGTCGAGCAGGCGGTCCACCGCGCGCCCGAGCGCGCTCGCGAAGGCCGCCTGCTCCGGGCTGGCCCCCGCGCCGGCGATCGAGTCGGGATCGGTGGCCATCTCCGGGTCGTCCCCCGAGCGCTCCTGCTCGCGGCGCAGGCCGTACTCGCTCCGGCGCAGCTCGTTGAGGCAGTGATTGGAGGCGATGCGGTAGAGGAAGGTCTTGAAGCGGGCGGTCGGCTGGTAGCGCGCCGCGTGCCGGTGCAGGTTCAGGAACACGTCCTGCGCCAGCTCCTCGGCGCGCGCCGGATCCCGCACGAAGTGGTTGCAATAGCCGACCATCGATCGCCCGTACTTCTCGAACAGGGCACGGAACGCCGCCTCGTCGCCACCCTGGAACGCGACCATGAGCGCCGCGTCGGGATCCGTGACCATCTGTCACCAGTAACACGGCGGTCCAGGCAGGGTTGCGCGCGCCTCCCTGCGCCGGAGGCGTCCCGTGAACGAGGGACGGCGAGCGTGCCCCCCTCCCCCGTTGGAACGACTCAGCCCAGTCCGGCGACGACCCAGCGCGCCGTCACGCAGGCCGCCCAGGCGATGAGGGCCGAGGCCGGAATCGTGAAGATCCACGCCCAGATGATGCGGCCGGCGATGCCCCACCGGACCGCCCGCGTGCCCCGGGTGGCCCCGACGCCCACGATGGCGCCGGTGATGGTGTGCGTGGTCGACACCGGGATTCCCAGCTGCGCCAGGCCGAGGATGGTCACGCCGCCCCCGGTCTCGGCGCAGAAGCCGCCGATGGGCTGCAGCTTGGTCAGCTTGTGGCCCATGGTCCGGACGATGCGCCAGCCGCCGAAGAAGGTGCCCGCGCCCATGGCGAGGTGGCACAGGAAGACCACCCAGATCGGCACGTGGAAGGGCCGCCCCTTCCAGACGGTCCCGTAGAGGACGACGGCGATGATGCCCATCACCTTCTGGGCGTCGTTCGTGCCGTGGCTGTAGGAGAAGATCGAGGCCGAGAGGAGCTGGAGGCGCCTGAACCACCCGTCCACGAGGGCCGGTGTCTGCCGCCGGACCGCCCACGACGCGATCACCATGTTCACCGATCCGAACACCATCCCGATCAGCGGTGACAGGACGATGAAGAGCGCGATCTTGCCGATCCCGCTCCAGACCAGCCCCTGCAGCCCGAGCGTCGGGATGGCCGCCCCCACCATGCCGCCGGCGAGCGCGTGCGAGGAGGAGGAGGGGAGGCCCCACACCCAGGTGAGGAGGTTCCAGACGATGGCGCCGAAGAGCGCCGCGAAGATGACCACCAGCACCACGGTCGGCCCGTGTTGCCGCAGCAGATCGAAGTGGATGATGCCCTTCCCCATGGTGTCGGCGACCTTCAGCTCGCCGCCGAAGAAGACCGGGGCCGCCGCCACGAAGTTGAAGAAGGCCGCCCACGCCACCGCCGCCACCGGCGACAGGACGCGCGTGGAGACCACGGTGGCGATCGAGTTCGCCGCGTCGTGGAAGCCGTTGATGAAGTCGAACGCGAGCGCGACCGCGATCAGGCCGATGACGATGGCGAGGAGCACGGGTCAGCGCCCACGGACGTTCGCGGTCACGCGTGCTCCAGGACCACGCCCTCGATGACGTTGGCGACGTCCTCGGAGCGGTCGATGGCGTTCTCCATCAGGTCCAGGATCTCCTTCCACTTGATGACGGTGAGCGGGTCGTAGCCGCTCTTGAACAGGTTGGCGATGGCGCGCCGGAGCAGGGTGTCGCCCTGGTTCTCGTAGACGTTCACCTGCTTGCAGGCCTCGAGCACCCGGGCGGGGTTCTTCACGTCGCGCAGGCCGCGCACCGCGAGCTGCATGGTCTCCGCCGCCGACACCAGCACCGCCGCCAGGTCGCGCGCGTCGGGCAGCACCGTGCCCACGTCGTAGAGCCCGAGCCGCTCGCTGGCGGCGTCGGCGAGGTCGAGCACGTCGTCGATGCGAGAGAGCAGCCGGTGGATCTCCGGCCGGTCGAAGGGCGTGATGAAGTTCCTGTGCAGCCGCTCGAAGGAGCGGTGCGTGATGTCGTCGCCCCGGTGCTCCACCTCCTTGATCTCCTGCACCTTCCGTGGGACGTCCGTGAAGTCGTCGAGCAGCGCCTTGAGCAGGCGCGTGCCCTCGACCGTGGTCGCGGCGAGCTTCTCGAAGTCGTCGAAGAAGTCGTCGGACTTCGGCATCAGCTTCTCGAGGATCGTCATGCCTCTGGCCCTGAGAGGGTGGGAGACCCGCTGCGGCGCGCGAACGATAGCGAATTGCGCGCCCGAGTAAACACCTCTCGCTCGCCGCCGCGGCGCGGCCAGGCACCTCGCGGGGGAGAGGAGCACAAAACCGCCCTGATCTCGCGACCGAGGGTGGAGGGCGCCCCCGCCCGGCGGCGGACCGCAGCGCCGAGGCGCACGACGCCTAGCGCTCGAAGAGCTCCTGCACCCGGACCACCTGCACGTCGTCGGGGCCGCCGATGCCGAGCGGGAAGCGCTCGATCGCGGCGTCCGCCCGGAGGACCTGCGGCGGCTTCTGCACCGGATAGGTGATGGGGGACGGGGCCCCGCTCCGCAGCTCGGCGGCCAGCTCGGCGGCGCCGCGCGTGGCGATCGCGATGCGGAGGCGGGCCGGGTCGACGTGGCGCCGGATGGCGGCGTTCACCTCGTCGGCCGTCAGCGTGCGGAGGCGGGCCCGGAGCGCCGGCAGCCAGGGGCTGGCGAGCCCGTAGAAGCGGTCGTCGAGGGCGTTGCCGAGCCGGCGTGTGCCCGTCTCGTCGAAGAGGAGCGTGTATCCCTCGAGGAAGCTCCGGACCCCGTCCAGCTCCGCCGGCGTGATCCCCTCGCGCACCCAGCGATCGATCTCGTACAGCGCCGCCCGGACGGCGAAGAGGCGGTGCGGCGGCTCGACGGGACGCAGCCAGACCGTGAACTCCTGGCGGGTCCGGGGGTGGTTCACGGCCGGCAGCGCGCTGTCGCCGGCCTGCCGGAAGTGTTCGGGGTAGGCGTAGTCGCCGTAATTGAGGCCGCGGATCTCGCGCAGCTCCCGGTAGAGCCGGAAGGCCGACTGCCGGTGCTGGCCCAGCGCGGCCACCCCCGCCACCAGGGCCGGGAAGTCCGGGTCGCCGCGCCGCACCTCCCAGGTGAAGCCCATGGAGATGGCCGTCGGCGTGCTGTCCTTCTCCACCAGGAGGTAGCGCGGCGCGCCGCGCGCCGTCGGCGGCGGCACGGGGGCGGGCGGCGCCCCCGCCGGGAGCTCCCGCAGGTCGCGCGCGATGCGGTCCGGCAGGTCGCCCTGGTACGATCCGGCCGCGCCGATCACCAGCCGCGCCGCGACGAAGGCCCGCCGCCACTGCGCCTTCACGTCGTCGAGCGTGATCCGGCGCAGGCCCTCCACGGTGCCCACCGTCGGGTGCGCGTAGGGGTGCCCCCGGTAGAGCACGAGCGCCAGCGCCGCCTTCCCGAGCTCCTCGTCGTCTTCGGTGCGGAGCGACTTCGCGACCCGGTCGAGCGCGCGGCGACGCAGCCGCTCGAACTCCGCCGCGTCGAAGCGCGGCCGGAGGATCACGTCCTCCAGGAGAGGGAGGAAGCGCTCGAGGTCCTGGCGCGTGCAGCGGCCGGCGAAGACGGTCGTCTCCTTGCCCTGGACCACCGCCAGCTCGGCCGACATGGGGTAGAGCGCCCGGACCATCGCCGCCGCGTCGAGCCGGGTCGTGCCGCCCTCCGCCATCACCGTCGCGGTGAGCGCGGTGAGGCCCTCCTGGCCGGGCGGGTCGTCCGCGGCGCCGGAGAGGAACTCGACGCGGATCGCGACCGTGGGATCGCCGGGGTCCGGCAATCCGATCCGCGGCGCGTCGAGCGCGGCGGCGCCGATCGCCGCGGGGA
>JAJYHA010000418.1 GCA_021784995.1 Myxococcales bacterium | reverse complement strand
GCCCTCAAGGCCGCCTCCACGCCCGACTACGTCTGGCCGGGCGCGCGGCCGGGCGAGGTCAGCCGGATCCTCTCGCTCCGCTACCGCGCGCCGTCGGCGGGCTGGATCTTCGTGACCGGCTCCGGGTACTGCAACGTCCCCTCCGAGGAGGCCGTCACCCAGTACGCGGTTTACGTGGCGGAGTCCGCCACCGAGCCGCACGGCGCCGCGCTGCCCAGCACCGCCTTCGTGCGCTTCCCGCACGGCGCCTCGCAGGTCCAGGTGCCCTTCACGGTCACGCGCGTGCTGAAGGTGGAGGGCGGCCCCGGCGAGGTCTTCCTCGACTTCCAGAACTTCAGCGGGCTGGACGGCTACAGCTGCCAGGCGAACCTGGTGGCGCTCTTCGGCGCCGCGCAGCTCTGACGGCACAGGCCGCGGCGCGCGAGGCCTCGCGTCAGGGTGCGAGCCCCAGCGCCCGCGCGACGTCGGCCGCGCTCACGCCCGCGATCCGGATCGTCTTCCGGCGGCCCGCCTCGCCGTGGAGGAGGCTGACGGCCGCCCTGCGCACGCGCAGCGCGCCCGCCAGGAAGTCGACCAGCGCCGCGTTGGCCGCGCCGTCGACGGGCGGCGCGGCCAGCTGCAGCTTGAGGCGGCCGTCGTGCTCGCCGACCAGCCGGGTGCGCGAGGCGCGCGGCTGGACCACCAGCTCCAGCAGCGCGCCGCCCGGCACGTCGCGCAGCCAGGCCGGCGCCGTCATCGCAGGCCGACCACCGCGATGCGCGCCCGGTCGGCCCGGCGGATCGTCTCCTCCCGGTCCATGATCAGGGTCGCGCCGGCCTCCACGGCCAGCACGCGCGCCTTCGCCTCGCGCATGGCGTCGACGGTGTCGGGCCCCACCGCCGGCAGGTCGAAGCGCCGGTCCTGCTGCGGCTTCACCGCCTTGGCCACCACCGCGCCGTCGCGCGCGAGCTCGCCGCCGCGCCGGATGCACGCGTCGGTGCCCTCCAGCGCCTCGACCGCCACGGCCACCCGGCCCTTCACGACCACCGTCTGGCCGAGGTCGAGCCGGCCGATGGCCCGGGCCAGCTCCAGGCCGTAGCGGGCGTCCTCCCACTCCTCCGCGCTCGGCGTCCGCGCCCCCAGGACGCCCTCGGGCGCGAGGCGGTCCTGCAGGAAGGGCACGGGATCGAGCACCGGGAGCCCCTGCGTCTCGAGCCAGCGCGCGAAGGCGCGCAGCAGGTTGTCGTCGCTCCGCACCGCGACCTCGGCCAGCACCTTCAGCCCGGCCGCGTCCACCCAGGCGTCGCGGAAGAAGCGCGCCTTGGCGATGCTGCCCAGCATCACGGCCCCGGTCGCGCCGGCCGCCCGCAGCGCGGCCGCCACCTTCCCGAGCTCGCCCAGCCGTGCCCAGGCGAGCGCGTCCACCGCCTGCTCCAGCTCGGGCGCGGTCTGGCGCACGAAGCCCACCGCGACCACGCGGTGACCTGCCCGGCGCGCGCTCTCCGCGAAGAGGACCGGGAAGCGACCGCCGCCGGCGATGAGCCCGATGGTCCCCATCCCTCCCCGGCTACCGCACCAGGCCGCGGTCGCCGAGCGCCTCCAGGAAGCCGACGAGGTGGTCGATCTCCGGGTGCCCGCCGTGCAGCGCGCGCACCTGCCGGCAGGCGTCCCGCAGCGCCAGCTTCTGGCGGAAGACGAGCCGGTAGGCGTCCTTGATGCGCGCGATCTGCTCCTCGGCGAAGCCGCCGCGCGCCAGCCCGGTGGTGTTGACGCCGACGAGCTGGGCGCGGTCGCCCTGGACCGTGCAGTAGGGGGCCACGTCCTGGACCAGGATCGACCCGCCCGCCGCGAAGGCGAAGCGGCCGACGCGCGTGAACTGGTGCACCCCCGACAGGCCGCCGAGGATCACGTGGTCCTCGAGCACCACGTGCCCCGCCAGGCCGACCGAGTTGGCCAGGATGCAGCCGTCGCCCACCTGGCAGTCGTGCGCCACGTGGCTGTTGGCCATGAAGAGGCAGCCGCTCCCGACGCGGGTGACGCCGCCCCCGCCGGCCGTGCCGAGGTGGGCCGTGCTGAACTCGCGAAACTGGTTGCCGTCGCCCACGACCAGCCGCGTCCGCTCGCCCCGGAACTTGAGGTCCTGCGGGATCTGTCCCAGGCAGGCGTGCGGGAAGACGCGGTTCCCCGCCCCCAGCGTGGTGTCGCCCTCGATCACCGCGTGCGCCCCGACCACGGTGCGCGGGCCCAGCGTCACCTCGGGGCCGATCACGGCGTAGGGGCCGATCTCGCAGGAGGCTTCGACGCGGGCGCCCGGCGCGACCAGGGCGGTGGGGTGGATGGCCATCCTCGCGGTCTCCGGGGCGGCTCAGACGTCGGCCATCATGGCCATGAACTCGCCCTCGGCCGCCACCTGGCCCTCCACGCGCGCCTCGCCGCGGACCTTCATGACCTGCCCCTTGTGCCGGATCATCTCGCAGCGCAGCTCGAGCCGGTCGCCCGGCACCACCGGCTTGCGAAACCTCGCCCCGTCGATGGCCATGAAGTAGATCACCTTCCCGGTCCGCTCTGCCTCGGGGAAAGTGTGCAGCGCCATGAGCGCCGCGGCCTGGGCCAGGGCCTCCAGGATGAGGACGCCCGGCATGACCGGATGCCCGGGGAAGTGGCCGGCGAAGAAGGGCTCGTTCATGGTCACGCACTTCACGCCCACCACCCGCCGGCCCGGCTCGAGCTCCAGGACGCGATCGACCAGCAGGAAGGGATAGCGGTGGGGGAGCAGCCGCTCGATCTGCTGCACCGTCAGGACGGGCTCGCTCATCGGACACCTCCCGCGCTCGCGCGCCTCACGACCGCTCCTCCAGCTCCTGCAGCCGCCGCTCCAGCGCGGCGACGCGCCGCAGCAGCGCCGGCAGCCGCCGCAGCGCGGCGTGGTCCCGGAAGAACTCCCGGGTGGCCACCGCCGGGGAGCCCATGACCATGGCCCCCGGCTCGACGTCGGCCATGATGCCCGACTGCGCCGCGATCTGGGCGCCGTCGCCGATCGTGAGGTGCCCCGCGATCCCGGCCTGCCCGGCGGCCACCACGCCCGCCCCGACGCGCGTGGAGCCGGCGATCCCCGCCTGCGCCACGAGGAGGGAGAGCGGGCCCACCTGCACGTTGTGGGCGATCTGCACCAGGTTGTCGATCTTCGTGCCCCGGCCGACGACCGTGGCCCCCATCGTCGCCCGATCGATGCAGGTGTTGGCGCCGACCTCGACGTCGTCCTCGATCCGCACCGTGCCCACCTGGGGCACCTTGTGGTGGCGCGGCCCCGATCCCGCCTCGCCCTCCGGGTCGAAGGCGAAGCCGAACCCGTCCGACCCCACCACGGCGCCCGGCTCGAGGACCACCCGGTCCCCGAGCTCGCACCGGTCGCGCACCACCGCGCCGGGCCACAGCACGCAGTCCTGGCCGATCCGCGCGCGCGGCCCCACGTACGTCCCCGGGAAGAGGATGCTCCGCGCCCCGATCTCCGCCTCGGCGCCGACGAAGGCGAGCGGCATCAGCTCCGCGCTGGGGTCGACCCTGGCCGACGGGTCCACGAAGGCCCGGTCCGACACCGAGGGGACGGGCTGGGCGGGCGGGTGGAACAGGGTGGCGATCTTCGCGAAGGCGAGGTAGGCGTTCCGCGCGCGCAGCACGTTCCGGCCGGGCGGCACCACCTCGTCCGGCTCCACGACGACCGCGGCGGCGCGCGACGCCTCGAAGGCCGCGCGGTACCTCCGGTTGGCGAAGAAGGAGAGCGCCCCGGGCCCGGCCTCCTCCAGCGGGGCGATCCTCGCGATCCGCGCCTCGCCGTCACCGGAGACCTCGCCGCCCACGCGGGCGGCCAGCTCCGAGAGGGCGAAGATCACTTGCCGCCCTTGGCCGCGCCCTTCTTGTCGGCCGTCGGCTTCGCCTCGGCCTTCTTGGCCGGGGCCGCGGCCCCGACCTTGAAGCGGGCGTTGTACTTGCGGACGAGCTCGTTCGTGATGTCGAGCGACGGCTGCGCGAAGACGAGCGCCTCGCCCGCCATGACCATGGAGAGCCCCTCCGTGTCGGAGATCTCGCGGACCAGGCCGTGCATCTTCTCGAAGATGCCGCGCGTCGCGTCGCGCTCGCGCTCGGAGAGCTCCTTCTGGAGCTGCACGAAGAAGCCCTGCAGCTCGGTGCCCCTCCGCTCCAGGTCGAGCTGCTTCTCGCGTCGCGCCTCCTCGCTCATGACGGGCGCCTGCTTCTCGAAGTCGGCGCGCAGCTTGTCGAACTCGGCCTTGCGCGTGTCGAGCAGCTTCTGCTTCTCGTCGAACTCGCGCTTGAGCGCGGCCTTGGCAGCCTTGCCCTCCTCCACCTCGTTGAGCGCGCGCTGGAGATCGACGTATCCGATCTTCTGCTGAGCGCGGGCGACGCTGGGGAGGGCGGCGCCGGCGAGGAGCGCCGCGAGGGCGACCGGGAAGACGACGTTGCGGGTGCTCATGTTCTTCACCTCGTGCGGGACGGCTAGAAGAAGTTTCCGATCGTGAACTCGAAGTCGACCGAGTTGTCGAGATAGATGCCCGTCATCGGATCGCGGCGCCGGTTGAGCGGGATCCCCCACTCGAACCGGAGCGGACCGAGGGGGCTGAACCAGCGGAGCCCGAAGCCGTACGACTTGTAGAGCGACTGGGGCACGGAGGGATCGCTCCAGCGGCCCGGGGCGAA
>JAJYHA010000492.1 GCA_021784995.1 Myxococcales bacterium | reverse complement strand
CCGCACGATGCTAAGTCGGCTCGGCCTGCGCCCCGACCAAATTCATCGGATACGCGGCGAAGATCTACCCGCGCAGGCCGCGCGCGCGTACGAGGAAGAGCTGAGGGCGTCGCTCGGGGTCGGCGGGTTCCCGGTCCGGACCGGCTGGAAGAACCTCTTCCTGGCGAGCGACGAGGTCCTCCCCGGGCTCGGCTTCGAGGGGGAGATCTACGCCGGCCTCCAGGCGGCGCTCCACGCGGCGCGCCTGCTCGGGGAGCGCGAGCGACGCCGCTAGCGCGCACGCGGCGCTTGCAATCCGGGCGCGAATGCGTAATATCCCGCCCCCTCTCGGCTTTCGGAGAAGAAGACATGTCACGCCGCTGCGAAGTCTGTGGGAAGGGGCCGCTCGTCGGCAACAACGTCTCCCACGCCAACAACAAGACCAAGACCCGCTCCCTCCCGAACCTGCGCTCGGTCCGGATCGCGGTGCAGGGCTCGGTGAAGCACGCCCGCGTCTGCACCCGCTGCCTGAAGGCCGGGAAGGTCGTCAAGGCGGGGCGCGGACGCCCCGCGCACCAGGCGTCGGCCTAGCGCCGATCGCCGGGCTGCCGGTTCCACCCGGCCGCCCCGGCGATCGGACTCGACCGGCGCTCCGCGGCGGTCCGCTCCTCCCGTCGGAGCGGCGGAGGCCCGGGGGCCGGGGACGACCATGGCGCGGGACCGGACACCGCCGCTCGGCGGCGCGGAGCTGGCGTCGCTCCGCGAGCGCCTCGGCGCCGCGACGGGCCGCCAGCGCCTCGACCTGATCCTCGACGCGCCCTCGCCGGCGGCGCTGGTGGCGGCGCTGCCGGCCGACGAGCTCCTCTTCACCATCCGCGCCATCGGGCTGGGCGACGCCGTCGCGCTGGTCCAGCTGGCCACGCCCGGGCAGTTCCGCTCCCTGCTCGACCTGGACGCCTGGCGGCGGGACCGGTTCGCGGCCGAGCGCGCCCTCCCCTGGCTGCGCGCCGCGCGGAGCGGCGCCGCCCGGGACGACCGGCTCGCGCGCCGCTGGGGGCGGCAGCTGCGGGCCCTCGACCGCGAGCTGCTGCTCCTCCTGCTGCGCGAGACGACCGTCGTCCACGACCTCCGGGACGATCCGGACGTCGAGCCCGGGACCGATCGCGTCCTCCGGACGCCGGGGGGCGAGCTCCTGGTCGAGTTCACCGTCGACGGCCTGGAGTACGCCGCCGCCCGCGGGCTCGTCGAGGACCTGATCGCCGAGGAGCCTTTCCAGGCGGCCCGGCTGCTCTCCGCCCTCCGCTGGGAGGCGCCGAGCGAGCTCGAGGAGGAGGCGCTCCGCTGGCGCGCCGGCCGGCTCGCCGACCTCGGCTATCCGCCGCTGGAGGAGGCGCTGTCCTGGTACGCCCGCCCCCCCCGGCAGCCCGGCGAGCCGCCGGGGGCGCCCGCCCGACCGCCCGGCGACCTGCTCGCGCTCGCCGCCCCGGGATCGCTCCTGGCCCGGGCCGCGGCCCGCCTCGAGCCCGCCGACCGCGAGGCGCTCGACCTCCAGCTCGTCGCCGCCGCCAACGCGACGCTGGTGGCCGACGGCGTCGATCCGATCGACGAGGACCGGCTCCGCGAGGCGGCGCGCGCCGCCCGCGCGCTCGTCGAGCTCGGCCTCGACCGGCTGGCCGGAGGCGACGCGGAGCGCGCGGCGGAGCTCCTCGCCGCCACGCCGGTGAAGCGCGTCTTCCAGGAGGGGTTCCTGCGCACCCTCGAGCTCGCCTGGCGCGCCGAGCGGCTCCTGCGCTCCGGCACCGCCGGGAGCCGCGCCACCCCCTTCCTCGATCCGCCGCTCGGCGAGCTGCTGGTGGCGCTCGCGCGCCGCCGGCCACGTCACCTCCCGGCGATCGACCTCCCCCGCGGGGAGTGGGGGGCCCTCGCGGCCGCGGGGGAGCCGCGCCCGTTCCTCTCCGCGGCGGATCTCGCGTCGACCGCCGCCGCGCTCGACCTGGCGGAGGGGCTGGCCCGTCTCGGCGCGGAGCTCGGGCTGACGCCCCGGCAGGCCACCGGCGTCGCGCCGCGGCTCTCGACCCTCTACGCGACCGCGCTGGCGAACGAGCGGCTGGGACGTCCGTTCGCGCCCACCCCGATCCCGGCCGCGGAGCTCGCGGCCGCCGTCGAGGCGCTCGCCCGGGGCGGCGATCGGCGGCTGGAGCGCGCCGGGGAGGCGGGGGCGCTCCTCGGCCTGCTGCTCGAGGCGCGGCTGGCGGAGCTGCGCGCCGCCCCACCCGGACCGCCCGGGGACCCGGCGGGGGTCACCGCGCTCCTGCTCGCCCCCTGAGGCGCGCCTCCGTCGACGACGACGAGGCGAGGCGCGCCGCCCCGCGAGATCGCGGAGCCGGTCGCGCCTCGCCAGGTGCCAGGGGGGATCTACTTCGCGGGCGCGGCGGCCGGCGCGGCCGCCTTCTTGTCGCCCTTCCTGTCGGCCTTCTTCTCCGCCTTCTTCTCGTGCCGCATGGTGTGCTTCTTCGGCGCCTTCTTCTCGGCCTTCTCGATCTTCTCGGCCTTCTCGGCCTTGGTCGGCGCCGCCTCCTGGGCGAAGGCGGGGACCGCGAGACCGACGACGGCGAGCGCGGCGAGCAGCTTGGCGAGCTTCATGGGGTGTCTCCTTGGGTCGGGCGCCTCGTGCGGCCTCGTGAGGTTGCAGGAGTGACGGCCGGCCCCCGGCGCGCATTCACCGGGCGGACGCGCGAGCCCCGCCCCCTCCCCGGTCAGGGGGCGGGGCCGACGAAGGTCGCCTCCCGGGCCCAGCGGAGCGTCTGGTCGATCTGCTCCTCGCTGATCGCGCCGGCGTCGCGGAGGAGCCGCAGCTCCCCGCGCATCGAGGTGTCGAGCAGGTAGGGGCCGTCGGTGTTGATCGTGAACTTCACCCCGCGGCTCCAGAGCGCGGCGATGATCCGCCCCATCTCCTCGACCGACGCGACGGCCCGGGTGGCGAGGTTCGAGCTCGGACAGAGCTCGAGCGTCACCCCCCGCTCGCGCAGGAGCGCCATGGTGCGCTCGTCCTGCGCGGCGCGGACGCCGTGGCCGATCCGGTCCGGCTCGAGCTGCTCCACCACCGCCCGGACCCCCTCGGCCCCGGTGCCGGCCGTCTCGCCGGTGTGGACCGTGGTCCCGAGGCCGGCGGCGCGCGCGTGCCGGTAGAGCTCGCGGTACCGACCCAGCTCGGTCGGGTCGAGCTCCACGGCGTTCCGCTCCGTGCCGGCGAGGTCGATCCCCACGACCCCCCGGCGCTGGTACCGGATCGCCTTCTCGACCAGGATCTCGTTCAGCCGCGGCTCGAACTCCCGCGCCAGGCAGAAGATCAACCCGGCCCGCACGCCGTACTCGAGGACCGCCCGGTCCATGCCCCGGAGCGCCGCGTGGATGATGTGGTCGAGATCCCGCTCCCCGCCCACGTTGCGCTTCATGGGGTTGAAGCGCAGCTCGATGAGCGAGACGCGGGAGGAGCGGTACTCCTTGCCGATGATCTCCTGGACGCTCCGCTCCATCGCCTGCGGCGAGGACTGGATCCGCTCCGTCCAGGTGTGGAGCACCGCGAGGTACTCCTCGAGGGAGGCGACCTTCCCCGGCCGCGCCGAGACGAGCTCCTTGAACTCCCAGTAGCTCGCCACCGGCAGCTTGAACCCCTGATCGTGGGCGATGGACCAGAGGACGTGCGGGGCGACCGCGTGGATGTGGAGATCGACCAGCTCTCGGATCATGCCCCAGTGTAGCCGCCCCGCGCCGATCGCGCCGATCGCGCCGCCGCTCGCCGCGCCGCCTTTGGTATAGTGCCCCCCTCATGATCATCGACGGCAAGGCGGTGGCGGCCCGGGTCCGGGCCGAGGTGGGGGAGCAGGTCCGGGCGCTCGCGGCGCGCGGGGTGGTGACCGGGCTCACCGTCGTCCGGGTGGGCGACGACCCGGCCTCGGCCGTCTACGTCCGGGGGAAGCGGAAGGCGTGCGAGGAGGTCGGGATCCGGTCGGTGGAGCACCACCTCCCCGCCACCACCACCCAGGCCGAGCTGCTCGAGCTCGTGGCGCGGCTCGACGCCGACCCGACCTGCCACGGGATCCTGGTGCAGCTCCCGCTGCCCCCGCAGATCGACGAGCGCGCGGTCCTGGAGGCGATCGCGCCGGCCAAGGACGCCGACGGCTTCCACCCGTTCAACGTCGGCTGCCTCTGGACCGGCGCCCCGGCGCCGCGCGCCTGCACGCCCTTCGGGGTGATGCGCCTCGTCGACGAGGTGGGGCTCGACCTGAAGGGGAAGCGGGCGCTGGTGATCGGCCGGTCGAACATCGTGGGGAAGCCCATGGCGGCGATGCTCCTCGAGCGCCACGCCACGGTGACCATCGCCCACTCCCGCACCGCCGACCTCGAGGGCGAGGTGGCGCGCGCCGACCTGGTGGTGGCGGCGGTCGGCCGGGCGGAGATCGTCCGGGGCCGCTGGATCAAGCCGGGGGCGGTGGTGATCGACGTCGGGATGAACCGGCGCGCCGACGGGAAGCTCGTCGGGGACGTCGAGTTCGCGGCCGCGGCCGAGCGGGCCAGCGCGATCACGCCGGTTCCCGGCGGCGTCGGCCCCATGACCATCGCCATGCTCCTCGCCAACACCGCGGCGCTGGCGGCGCGCTCCGCCCGGTGACCTCGCGCCGGGGCGGGCGCGCGATCGCCGCCCCCGTCCACGGCCCTT
>JAJYHA010000172.1 GCA_021784995.1 Myxococcales bacterium | reverse complement strand
CACCGCGAGACTCTACGACGGCGCGGCCGCGCCAGGGGGGCGTGAGGCGCGCCGCCGGGCCCCCGGGCCCCCGGATCGGGCTCAGCGCCGCGGGGGAGGGTGCGTGGTCGGCTCGTGCGCGAGGTGGCAGTCGCCGCAGGGCGCCCCTCCCGGCTCCAGCCGGGGGTGGCTCTGCCGCCACCGGGAGTCCTCCGCGTGGCACCGGAGGCAGAGCTCCTCGCCGGTGGCGCGGAGCATGTGCGGGGCGTCGGTCGCGTGCGGGGAGTGGCAGCCGAAGCACTTCCCCTCCTTCACCGGCCGGTGCGGCCGCTTCAGCGCCTCGATCGCCGAGAAGTCGTGGCAGTTCCGGCAGGCGTCGAGCCCCGGCCCCTTCGCCCTCGGGGGGGTCGCGGGGGTGGTCGGCGCGGCGTGGCACTCCCCGCAGGTCCGCTCGGCGAAGGGCGGGTGCTCGTTGGCGCGCAGCAGCGCCTTCCCCGCCGAGGCGTGGGGGACGTGGCAGCCGGTGCAGACGGCCGTGGAGACGTCGAAGCCGGCGTGCGCCTTCACCAGCTCGCCGTCGGTCGGGTCGTGGCACTCGAGGCAGAGCGCCGGGACCGGCGACCGGAGGAGCCGGACGTCGTTCGAGCCGTGGCCCATGTGGCAGTCGAGGCAGTCGTCGGCCGCCGGCGGGTGGACGGTGCCGCCCTTGGCCTCGCCGGCCTTCAGGAGGTCGTCGTGGCAGCCGGTGCAGAGCGCCTCGGAGGGCTGGCGGAGCAGGTGCTTCTGGTCCGAGCCGTGGGGATCGTGGCACTCGGTGCACGGCCCGTCGGCGAACGGGGGGTGGATCGAGCGCCCGCCCGCCCAGGTCTTCCGCGCGCCGACGTGGCACTGGAGGCAGAGCGCCTCCGGCTCGGCCTTCAGCGCCGCCTTCCCGCCCGCGTGCGGGACGTGGCAGGCGGTGCAGTCGCCGCCGGCGAAGGGGCTGTGGATCTCCTTCCCCTCGAGCGCCTTCACCTTCTCGCCGTGGCAGCCGACGCAGAGCCGCTGGGGCGGCGCGCGGATGAGGCGCGGGGTCGGGGCTGCGTGGGGATCGTGGCAGGCGGTGCAGGTCCCCTTCGGCTGCGACGGGTGGACGTGGGAGCCCTCGCGGAAGGCGGGCTTGCCGCGGGCGTGGCAGCCGAGGCAGAGCGGCTCGACCGGGCCGCGGAGGTGCTTGGGGCCGCCGCCGTGGGGGTCGTGGCAGGCGGTGCAGTCCCCCTCGCGCGCCGGTGCGTGCGCGGCCGGATCGCGCGCCCAGGCGGTGGCGGCCGGGTGGCAGCCGGCGCAGAGCTGGGCCACGGGGCGGACGAGGAGGCGGGGGAGCTCCGAGGCGTGCGGGTCGTGGCAGGTCGTGCAGGCGCCGTCGGCGGCCGGCCCGTGGGCCCCGGGCTTCGCCAGGATCGCCTCGATCCCGTCGTGGCACTGGAGGCAGAGCGGGCGCGGCGCGTCGGCGAGGAGCGCGCGGCGCTCGGAGGCGTGCGGGTCGTGGCAGGTGGTGCAGGTCCCCTCGGCCACCGGCGGGTGGACCGTCTTCTTCTGGAAGGCCCGCTCCCGGTCGGCGTGGCAGCCGTAGCAGAGGGCCGGCTGCGGCGTGCGCACGGCGAGCGGCTTCGCCGACGATGGGTCGGCGTGGCAGCCCGAGCAGTCGTTCAGCACGGGGTGGGCCAGGGTGCGCAGGAGCGCCGGCGTCCGCGCGTGGAGCTGGTGGCAGCTCGTGCAGCGCACGTTCGCCACCGGGTAGCCGCCGTGGCGCTCGGCCGGGTGGCAGCGGCCGCAGAGCCCCGCCTCCTCCCCCTTCAGCAGCCCCTTCAGGTCGGAGGCGTGCGGCGCGTGGCAGTCGCTGCACCGGACCGCGCCCCAGGGCGCGCCGCCGTGGACCGGGTCGAACCGCTCGCCGTCGTGGCAGCGGGTGCAGAGGCGCGGCTCGCCGTCGGCGAGGACCAGCCGCCCGGCGCTGCCGTGCGGGCCGTGGCAGGCGTCGCACCCGCGCTCGTCCTGGAAGGGGGGGTGGACGATCGCGCGGCGGGCCTCCCGGAGCGTCGCGGCGTGGCACCCGGCGCAGGGCTCCTCGACGTCGTCGGCGAGCGCCGGCGACGTCGCGGCGACGGCGAGGAGGAGCATGGTGACCCAGCGTGAATCGTGCGCCTGGTGGATGCGTCTCAGGGGAGCCTCCGCCGCGGTCCGGAGCTGGACCGGCGCCGCCAATGTGCACCGGGAGGCGCAGCCGGGGGCTGACGTCGATCAAGCGGCGGTCGCTCGATTGACGCGGCGGCGTCCGCGGAGCGAGACTGCCCCGCCATGCCGATCCAGGTCAGGTTGAACGGGGAGCTCCGCGAGCTCCCCGACGGGCTCACGGTCGCCGGCCTCCTCGCCCACCTCGGGATCAAGGCGCCGCGCGTCGCCGTCGAGGTGAACGAGGCGGTGGTCACGCGCGACCGGCACGACGCGCAGCGGATCGGCCCCGGCGACGCGATCGAGATCGTCGCCTTCGTCGGCGGGGGGTGACATGGCGGACACCTGGTCGATCGGCGCGCGGACCTTCACCAGCCGGCTCCTGGTCGGCACCGGGAAGTACCCCGACTTCGCCACCATGCAGCGGGCCCACGTCGCCTCGGGCGCCGAGATCGTCACCGTCGCCGTCCGGCGGCTGGACCTCGCGGCCAAGGGGGAGGCCTCGCTCCTCGAGTGGATCCCGAAGGGCATGGTGCTCCTGCCGAACACCGCCGCCTGCTTCACCGCCGAGGAGGCGATCCGGACGGCGCGGCTCGGGCGGGAGCTGGGGATGGGCGACCTGGTGAAGCTCGAGGTGATCGGGGATCCCCGCACCCTCTTCCCCGACGTGGTGGGGCTGGTGGAGGCGGCGCGCGCGCTGGTGAAGGAGGGCTTCACGGTCCTCCCCTACACCAACGACGATCCGGTCACGGCGCGGCGGCTCGAGGAGGTGGGCTGCGCGGCGATCATGCCGCTCGGCGCGCCGATCGGCTCCGGGCTCGGGCTCCGCAACCCGACCAACCTGCGGATCATCCTGGAGGCGGCCCGGGTGCCGGTGCTCGTCGACGCCGGGGTGGGGACGGCGAGCGACGCGGCCATCGCCATGGAGCTCGGCGCGGCCGCGATCCTGATGAACACCGCCATCGCCGGCGCGCAGGATCCGGTCCTCATGGCCGAGGCGATGCGCGACGGCGTCGCCGCCGGCCGGAAGGCCTTCCTCGCCGGGCGGATCCCGATGCGGCTCCACGCCGCCGCCTCGAGCCCCATGACCGGGCTCATCGGCCGCTGATCAGGCGCGCGGCGCCACCGGCTCGATCGCCTCGGCGACGAGCCGGAAGACGCGCGACGGGCGCCCCCAGCCGCCGGCGGCGAAGCCGGCCTGCACCTTCCGGTAGGCCACCGGGTGATCCGCCTCGGCGATCTCCTCGACGGCGCCCTGGAGCGCGAAGCCGGTCGCCTCGTCGAGGTCGACCACCAGCCGCACCTCGCGCCGGTTGGCGCGCAGGTTCATGTAGGTCTTGAGCGCCAGGCCGTCCCCGTGGAAGAGCGCCACCCGCCCGTCGCGCGCCTCGTGGTGGAAGACGAAGCGCGGCGAGACGTTGGCGGTGGGGCCGACGCAGACGATCGCGTGGCGCACCGCCGCGGCGAGGTCGCGGACGTCCTCGTAGGGGATCGGGTCGAAGAAGCGGAGGGTGTAGGGGCTGTGGTGGACCGAGAAGACCTGGGCGCCGAGCACCGTGAACCCGCGGGGCCCGGGCGACAGGAGGTCGGCGGGGGCCCGGGCGTCGGAGAGCGGCAGGCTCTTCACCTGGTAGCCCTGGTACTGCTCCGGCCGGGTGAGGTGGACGGTGACGCACTCCCCCGGGCCGGGCGGCCTGGGCAGGGCGCCGCCCAGGCCGACCCGGAGCTCGCGCGCGGAGGGCCCGGGCGCGACCTCGCGCACCGGGTGGATCGAGACCGACGCGGCGCTGCCCGGGAGCGACGTCGTCGCCATGAAGGAGAGGATCTTGGGGGCGCCGAGCGAGTGGAAGCGGGGCGCCTGCAGCGGCGCCTGCGCCTCGAGGAAGGCGAGGAAGCGATCGAGCTCGCTCGACACGTCGGATCACCTCCGCGATGATGGCCGGACGTTAGCGATGGCCCTCCCGGTTGTCCACCTGATCACCGATCGGCGGCTGGCGCCGGCGCTCGGGCCGCGGCTCGAGGCGGCGCTCGCCGGCGCGCCGCCGGGTGCGGTCGCCGTCCACCTGCGCGAGAAGGACCTCGGCGGCGCCGGGCTCCTCGCCCTGGCGCGCGAGCTCGCCGCCGTCTGCCGCGCGCACGGCCAGCGGCTCCTGGTGAACGATCGGGTGGACGTCGCGCTGGCCGCCCGCGCCGACGGCGTCCACCTCCCGGCGGCCGGGATCCCGCCGGCCGAGGCGCGCCGGCTGCTCGGCCCGGACGCGCTCGTCGGGGTCTCCTGCCACGGCGCCGCCGACGTCGCCCGCGCCCGCGACGGCGGCGCGAGCTTCGCGACCTTCGGGCCGGTCTGGGACACGCCGTCGAAGCGGCGCTACGGGGCGCCGGTCGGCCTCGAGCCCCTCGCCGCGGCGAGCCGGCTCGGGCTCCCGCTCGTCGCCCTCGGCGGCGTCGATCCGGCGCGCGCGCCGGAGGCGATCCGGGCCGGCGCGGCGGGGCTCGCCGTGCTGCGCGGCTGGCTCGAGGGGCCGGCGC
>JAJYHA010000345.1 GCA_021784995.1 Myxococcales bacterium | reverse complement strand
GCCGCCTACCTCGGGATATGACGGCGCCGCCCGGCGCCGCCCGCTCGTTGACAGCGCAGGAGGCCGCTCCTACGGTGTGAGCCCCCATGCCAACTCTCTCGCTCCATCCCCGCGACGCGACCCGCCCGGCGCCCGGCGGGAGCTCCGGTGCGCGGCCTCCCCGCCGGCGCCCGCGACGGCGGTGGCTCGCCGTGCTCCTCGCCCTCCTCGCCGGCCCGGCGACGGCGCGCTCCGAGCCGACCTCCGCGGCGGCGGGGGATCCCGGAGCGGAGGGGACCACGGGCGCCTCGGGCGCGTCGCCCGCCCAGCCGGGCGAGGCCGGCGCCGCACGTCCGGGCCTGCGCGTGGATCTGCGGCTCGACAGCACCCTCACCGGCGCGGCGCTGGTCGCGTGGGGCGCGCTCGAGCTGGCCCAGGACCGGCTCGTGCCCGCCCGGTGTCGCTGGTGCACCGCCCCCGGGATCGACGTCGACGCCCGGCGGGCCCTGGCGTGGTCGAGCACGGAGGGAGCGAAGCTCGCCTCCGACGCGCTCCTGCTCTCCATCCCGGGCGCCTTCGCGGTCTACGACGTGCTGGCGACCCGGGACGACGGGGGCCTCCGCACCGCCGTGGAGGACGTGCTCGTGGTGGCGGAGGCGGTCGCGCTGACGGGGATCGCGACGGACGTCGCGAAGTACTCCTTCGCCCGGCTCCGCCCCTACGCGACGGACGGCGGCGCGGGCCTCGGCGCGGAGAGCCGTGTCTCCTTCTGGAGCGGCCACACGGCGCTGGCCTTCGCCGCCGCCGCCGCGAGCGGCTCGGTCGCGCAGATGCGCGGCTACCCGGGATGGGAGTGGGTGTACGGGCTCGGCTTCGGCGCGGCGGCCGCGACCGGTTACTTCCGCCTGGCCGCCGACCAGCACTGGCTGACCGACGTGGTGGCGGCGGCGGCGGCCGGCACCGGGATCGGCTTCCTGGTGCCCTGGCTGCACCGCTCCGCCCTCCCGGGCCGGATCACGGTGCTGGTCCTGCCCGACCAGGTCGCCGTGGCGGGGAGCCTCTGACCGGCCGGGCGCAGGCCCTGATCGCCTCCGCGCCCTGCCCCGGCGGCGCACCGCCACCGCCGCGCCCGGCCCGGCGCCACCTCGCCGGCGCGGGGGCCCACCTGCTCCTCGGCGCGATCCTCCTCGCCGGCCCCGGGCCGGCCCTCGCCCGCCACCGTCGGCCGGCGCCCGCGCCGAGCACCGTCGTCCTCGACGGCAGCGCCACGCGCGTGCGCTGGCTGGACGGCGACACCTTCCGCTTCCTCGAGGGACCGCGCCGCGGAGAGCGCACGCGCCTCGAGGGGTACAACACCCTCGAGTCCTACGGTCCGGTCCAGCGCTGGGGCGGCTGGACGGCCGCCGAGCTGCTCCAGGACGCGCGCGCCGCGACCGAGGTGGCGCGGGCCGGCGCCTGGCGCTGCACGAGCCGGGGCCGGTACGATCGGTACCGCCGCCTGCTGGTGGCCTGCCCCGACCTCGCCGCCGAGCTGGTCCGCGCCGGCCACGCCATGGTCTTCGCCATCGGGGCGCCGGCGGATCCCACCCTGCTCGCGCTGCAGCGGCGGGCGCAGCGCGAGGGCGCCGGGATGTGGGCCAAGGGCGTCCCGCCGCGCCTCGTCGCCGGGCTCCACTCGGTGGCCGAGGGCGGCGGCCGGCGCGCCTACGACCGGATCGTCGACACCACGACCGGGGAGGCCCGGGCCGTGGCGCACGGGCGCGCCTACCGCACCTGCGAGGAGGTCTGCGTGGGGAGCGGCGACGCGCGCGCCTGCATGGTGTACGTGCCCTTCGCGCGCCAGCACCGCGGCCGCCCTCCCTGCCTCCGGCCGTGAGCGGGGCCGGAGCCGCGGGTATACTGGACGGGTGAACCTCGCGTCCCGGCTCGCGCCCGTGCTGGTCGCGCTGCTCCTCGCTGCGCCCGGTCCAGTGGGGTCGCCCGGGGCAGGGGGAGGTGGGGCGGACGCGACGACCTGGAGCGAACTCGAGCCGGGGCTCGACCTGGGCGTCTTCCCGGGCCCCTCCCCCGCGCCCGGAGACGGCAGGATCTGGATCGTCCGCATCGATCCCGCGCGCTACGAGCTCCGGCTGGTCAACGCGTCCGCGGGCGACGCACGCCCCCGCACCATCCGCGGCTGGGCGACGGCGGTCGGGGCCGCGGCGGCCATCAACGCCGCCATGTTCCAGACCGACGGCCTGACCAGCGTCGGCCTGATGCGCACGCGCACCCACCAGAACAACCCGCGCCGCAACCGGCGCTACCAGGCGGTGCTCGCGTTCGATCCGCTCGAGCCCGGCGCGCCGCCGGTCCGGATCCTCGACGCCGGCTGCGGCGAGGTGGAGGAGGGCGTGCGCTCGTACGGGACCCTGGTCCAGTCGATCCGCATGGTCTCCTGCGAGGGCCGGAACGTCTGGGCCGCCGACGCGCGGCGGTGGAGCACCGCCGCCATCGGCCTCGACGGCGCGGGGAGGGTGCTGTTCGTGCACGCGCGCTCCCCCTGGCCCGTGCACGACGTGGCCGATCGGCTCCTCGCGCTCCCCATCGACCTCCGCCGCGCCATGTACGTCGAGGGCGGCCCCGAGGCGCAGCTCTTCGTGCGGGGGGGAGGGCGCGAGGTCGAGCGGCTGGGCGCGCGCGAGGGCGCGCCGCTCGACGCCACCCAGGCGCTCTCCTGGGAGATCCCGAACGCGGTCGTCGCCCTGCGCCGCGGCGGCCGCTGACGCGGCGGGGCGGGAGCCGGTCAACGTCCGTTGACCCCCAACGAAGCGCCGGCGGCGGCTGGAATGCGGCCGCGCGCGATCCTTACGATGGGTGAGGATCGCCAGGGAGGTCCGCATGGCCACCATCGAGAGGCACGTCACCCGGGAGCTCGTGGCGCTCGACGGCTCCGCGTCGTGCGCGGCGGCCGCGCGCCTGATGGCGTCGCGGAGCGTCGGCTCCGTCGCCGTCCTCGAGGAGGGGCGCGTGACCGGCCTGGTCACGGAGCGCGATCTCGTGCTCCGGGTGCTGGCCGAGGGCGCGCCGGGCGCACTGCCCATCCGCGAGGCCATGCGGGCCGACCTGCCGGCGGTCGCGCCGGCCACGAGCGAGCTCGAGTGCATGGCCGTCATGCGCGATCACGCGACGCGCCACCTGCTCGTGGTGGAGGGCGGGGCGGTGGTCGGGATCGTCTCCCTGCGCGATCTCCTCCGCCTCCTGCTCGCCGAGAAGGAGTGGCTCATCTCCCAGCTCCAGAGCTTCATCCACGGGCACGACGGGCCGCAGGCGATGGCGTCGTAGCGACCCCGCGCGGCGCCGCGCCGCGATGGGATAGAATCGGCGGGATGACCGACCGCCGCCGCGCGACCCCCCTGCACGCGTCGCTGATCGTCGTCACCGGGCCGCAGTTCGGCGAGGTGTTCGACCTCGTGCGCGACCGCGAGCTCACCCTCGGCCGCGGCGCGGACGCCTCCGCCGTGATCGACGACGACACCCTGGACGCGCTGCACGCCGGCGTCCTGCTGGCGGGCGGCGACGCGCAGCTCGTGGACCGCGGCTCGCGCGCCGGCACCTTCGTGAACGGCGTGCGCGTGGCCGAGGCACGGCTCGAGAACGGCGCGCGCTTCTGGCTCGGGCAGCACACGGCGTTGAAGTTCGTGGCGTCCGGCGACGCCGAGGCAGGCTACCAGCGCGCCCTGGCCCAGGGCGCCCGGCACGAGCCGCTCACCGGGCTCCACAACCGGCGCCACTTCCGCGACCGCCTCGAGGCGGAGGTGGCCGCCGCGCAGCGGCACGCCCGCCCCCTGTCGCTCCTGACCGTCGACATCGACGGGCTCGGCCGCGTCAACGACGCGTACGGCCCGCTCGCGGGCGACGAGGCGCTGAAGATGGTCGCCTTCGTGCTGCAGGGCGCCCTGCGCAAGGAGGACGTCGTCGCCCGGGTCGGCGGCGGCACCTTCCAGATCCTCGCGCGCGAGACCGGCCTCGCCGGTGCGCGCGCGCTCGGCGAACGCGTCCGGCGCGCGGTGGAGCGGTCGCGCAGCTCGTTCCCCGCCGAGGAGCCCGGGGCGAGCGTGGCCATCGCGGTCACGGCGTCGGTGGGGGTCGCCTGCTTCGAGCCGGGGCAGACGGAGCGGCAGCTCCTCCTGGCGGCCGGGGCGGCGCTCCGGACGGCCAAGCAGGCGGGGGGCAACGCGATCGCCTGCGAACCGGCTGCGTCGCCTGAGGCAAGGTGACGCTCCGCGCCGGCGCGCCTTGACCTGCGGTCGGCGCCGGAGCGATACGTCGCGGGAGGAGCGCCCGTCGGCGCGCGATCACCGGCGCCCTACGCCACGGAGAGCCCATGCCGTCGACCAGGACGGAGCCCGGCGCGGCCGGGCCCGAGCCCACCCAGCCTCCCTCGCAGGCGGAGCGCGCCGCGCGCGCGCTCGCCGAGGGGCGGCAGCAGGCCGCGCCGTTCGAGATCGAGCTGCTCGCCGCGACGCTCGACGAGCGCGCGACGCTCTGGACGGTCTCGGCCGCGTTCGTCCCCCGGCTCGCCGACTGGGCCTTCATCCACCTGGTGGACGAGGCAGGCATCCCGCGCCGGGTGAAGGTCGCGCACGCGGACCCCGCCCGCGGAGAGCTGGCGGCCCTTTTCCCAGGCAGCGATGTAGGCCTGCTCACCACGGGCGATGCGCGCTACGGCGATGGCCTGTTCGAAGGGCTCGCGATACTGGCGG
>JAJYHA010000031.1 GCA_021784995.1 Myxococcales bacterium | reverse complement strand
GAGGTCCTTCGGCCGGTAGCCGCGATGCGCCCCTCGCTCCCCGCGGCCGCCGCCTGCCTGGCCCTCGCCGCCGGGTGTGCCCACGCCGGCGCCCCCCCCGGGCCGCCGCCCACCTGGCCACGTCCGCCCGCCGCGCCGCGGGTCGCCTTCGCCGGCCCCGTCCCCGGCGACGACCGGCCCGACGGCCGGTCCGCCTTCCGCCGGGTCCTCGACGCGATCGCCGGGGTCGACCGCTCCCGCGAGGCGCCGCTCCTGGTCCGCCCCTTCGGGCTGGCGGTGGCCGCCGGCGCGCTCTACGTCGCCGATCCCGACGGACCGTCGGTGATCCGGTTCGACCTCGCGTCCGGGGAGGCCACCCCGATCCGCTGCGAGACGCCCTGGGGAGCCCCCATGGCGATCGCCGCCGCGCCCTGGGGCGACCTCCTCGTCGCCGACGCCGGGGCGGCGGCGATCGTCGCCGTCTCGCCGGGGGGGAGCTGCTCCTCCCTCGGCCGCGGCGCGCTGGTGCGCCCCACCGGCGTGGCGGTGGCCGGCGGCGAGATCTTCGTCGCCGATCCCCCCGCCCAGCAGGTGGTCGTCCTCGATCGCGCGGGGGGAGAGCTCCGGCGGTGGGGGGGACGCGGCGCCGGCGACGACGGCTTCAACTTCCCGGTGGCGCTGGCCGCGGCGCCGGACGGGACGATCGTCGTCGTCGACTCCCTCAACTTCCAGGTGAAGCGGTTCCGCGCCGACGGCGCCTTCCTGGTGGGCTTCGGCGGCCCGGGCGACTACGGCGACCGCTTCGCGCGCCCCAAGGCCGTCGCCGTCGACGGCGAGGGGCGCCTCTTCGTGAGCGACACCCAGCGCGGCACGGTGCTCGCCTTCGCCCCCGACGGCACCTTCCTGTACGGCGTCGGCGAGATCGGCGACCTCCCGGGCCAGCTCTCGCTCCCCGCCGGCGTCGCGATCGGCGAGGGGCGCCTCTTCGTCGCCGACGGCCAGCACCGCCGGATCGAGTCCTACCGCTTCCTCGGAGACGGGCCATGACGTTGTCGACGCTCCTCACCCTCCTCGCCGCCGCGACCCCGTCGCCGCCGGCGCCCCTCGCCGCCGGCGCCCGCCCCCTCCCCCCGGCCGCCGCCCCTGCCACCGCGGCGTCGAACCGCCTCGCGACCCCGCCCACCGGGATCGTCGGCAGCCTGCACGACCTCTCGGTCACCGGACCGGGGCCGTTCAAGTCGGACGTGGAGCGGAACCCCTGCGTCTTCTGTCACGTGCCCCACTCCCCCGGCCAGTCGTCGCGCCCCGACTCCTCGACCCCCCTCGTCCCCTACGCCAGCTCGACCGCGCCGGGCCTCGTGGCCCAGCCCCACCCGACCGGCTCCTCCCGCGTCTGCCTCTCCTGCCACGACGGGACGATCGCCCTCGGCCGGACGACGGCCGGGACCATCCCGATGCGCGACACCGGCTTCGCCGGGCGGCTGCCCCCCGGCCACCCGGCCAACCTCGGGACCGACCTGCGCGGCACCCACCCCATCTCCGTCGCGCCGCCGCCCACGACCCTCACCCACCTCCCGCCGAAGGGCGATCCGGTCCAGCTCGACGCCACCGGCCAGGTCCAGTGCACCGCCTGCCACGATCCGCACCGCCAGCAGCTCCCGACCGGCGAGGGGAACTTCCTCCAGAAGACGATGCTCCAGGCGGCGCTCTGCATCACCTGCCACGACCCGGCGCGCCTCGAGCTCCCCGGCGCGAGCCACACCACCTCGCTGACCGCCGTCCCCGATCCGGCCACCGGGGCCTCGACGACCATGCCGGCGCTCCGCTGCGCCGGGTGCCACGACTCCCACGGCGCCGACCCGCGCGGGCGGCTCGTGCGCAGGCTCCCCGGGGGAGACGACGCCCTCTGCCTCTCCTGCCACGACGGCCGCTCGGCGCCGCTCGACGTCCTCTCGGTCGTCCGGCGCCCGTACGCCCACGCCGCCCCGACGGTCGGCACGACGGTCCACGACGCCGCCGAGGGACCCCAGGGGACGCCGCGGCTCCCCGAGACCGCGCCGGCCGCCCCCCGCCACGTCACCTGCGTCGACTGCCACGAGCCGCACCAGACCACCACCACCCGCGTCGCCCAGCCCCCCGGGGCGCAGAGCGTCCTCGCCGGAGAGTGGGGGATCGATCGCAACGGCGCGCGGGTCCAGCCGGCCCAGAACGAGTACGAGGTCTGCTTCAAGTGCCACGGCGACAGCGCCAACCAGCCCCAGCAGCGCGGCCTCCCGCTGCCCGGCGAGCCCCGGCGCCCGACCAACGAGGTGAACCTCCGCCGCATCTTCGACCCGAACGGCGCCTCGGCCCACCCGGTGATCGGCCCCGGCCGCGGGCAGGACGTCCCGAGCCTCATCGCGCCGCTGGGGCTCTCCTCGGTGGTCTACTGCAGCGACTGCCACTCGGCGAACGACGGCCGGCGGGTCGGCGGCAACGCGCCCAACGGGCCGCACGGGTCGATCTACCCCCACATCCTGGAGCGGGCCTACTCGACGCTCGACGGCACCCCCGAGAGCCCGGCGGCCTACGCCCTGTGCTACAAGTGCCACTCGCGAACCGTGCTGCTCTCGTCCCAGTCCTCCTTCAAGCTGCACGCCCTCCACCTGGGAGCGGTCGCCGGCGCGACGCAGCCCACGACCTGCTCGGTCTGCCACGACGCCCACGGCATCTCCGCCCTCAGCGGCAACCCCGTCAACAACGCCCACCTCGTCGAGTTCGACCTCAACGTCGTCCAGCCCCCCCCCCACGGCGCGGCGCCGGCCTACACCACCCGCGGCTTCCGGACGGGGAGCTGCGCCCTCACCTGCCACGGCAAGGTCCACAACCCGGCGACCTACTGAGCCCGGCCGGCACCGCCGGCGGGCCGTCCCAACCCCGAGCCGGCCGGTCGCGGCCCCCGGGAGCCGCCACCGGAGGTGTCCATGAAGCCCCTCGACCGCCGCTGGGTCACCCTCGCGACCGCCCTGGTGGCGGTCGCGGCGTTCGCCGCCTACCTCACCCGGGTCCGCGATCCGGACATGTTCCACCACATGGCCTACGGGCGGGACGTGCTGCTCCACGGCCTCCACGGGGACGACCCGTTCCTCTTCCCGATGCGGGGGGTGGTCACCGGACCGGCCTCCTACTGGCTGGGGAGCGTCCTCATCTACCTCTGGGCGAGCGCCTTCGGCGACGGCTCCATGGCCTTCTTCAGCGCCCTGGTCGGCGCCGCCACCGTCCTCGTCCTCCTCGCCGACTCGAGGCCGCGCGAGGAGGGCTGGACCCCGCGGTCGCTCGCGGTGGCGGTCGCGGTCCTCGTCCCCACGGTCGCCTTCGGCCGCTACCGCTCCTTCGCCCGGCCGGAGATCCTGGCGACGCTCTTCCTCGCGCTGACCATGTGGGCGGTGCGCCGCTTCGAGGACGGCCGGCCCCGCCTGCTCTACGCGCTGGCCCCCTTCTCCATCGTCTGGGCCAACGTCCACCCCTCGGTCCCGATCGGCGTCGTCCCCCTCGGCGCCTTCGTCGTCTCCGGCCTCCTCCTGGCCGCCCTCGCCCGGACCACCCGGCTCCGGCCGCCGGGCGTCCCCTCGCTGCGGGCGGTCGGGGTGGCCGCGCTCGTGGGAGCCCTCGCCCTCGCCGGCTCGCTCGTCTCTCCCTCGCCCTTCAACCCGCTCTTCACGGCGCTCCGCTTCGCCGCCACGACGCTCGGCCTCGACGGCCTGGGGCCGGCGGCGAACCCCGCCACCGAGCGGATGCTCCCCTTCCTGAAGACCCTCGTCCTCGAGATGCAGCCGCTCGACGCCCGCGCCCTCACCGACGTCCTCGGGGTGCTGGTCGCCCTCACCGCGCTCGGCTTCCTGGTCGCCTGGCGGCGGCTCCGCCTGCGCGAGCTGCTCACCGTCGGCGCCTTCGCCTTCCTCGCCTTCCGCGCCGGGCGCTTCGCGGTGATGGCCGCCGTCGTCGCCGCGCCGGTGACCGCTCGCAACCTCGCCGGGGCGATCGAGGCGGTCCCCGCCGCCTTCCTCCGCGCCCGGGGACGCGCCCTCCTGGTCGCGGCGCTCGGCGTCGCCTCGGTGGCGGCCACGCTCCTCGTCCCGGTGCCCTCGGTGGTCGTGGCCGGCACCTCCTTCATGTCGGGGCTCTTCCCGGTGCGCGCCGTCGACTACCTGCTCGCCCACGGCATCTCGGGGCCGATCTTCGACACCTTCCACTTCGGCGGCTACCTCGAGTGGCGGACGGGCGGCCCGGTCTACCAGGACGGCCGCGGCATCATCCCCGCCGGCGAGGAGGAGGAGTCGATCGCCGGCCCCCAGAGCTACCCGCTCTTCGCCCGGCTCGACGCGCGGTACGGGTTCGAGGCGCTGGTGGTGAACTACCCGGCGCCCGATCCGGCCTCCGCCGCCGCCCTGGCCGCCTCGGCGCCCCTGGCCGACTGGGCCGCCGACCGGCGCACCTGGGCGCTGGTCGCCTTCGACGACGGGGGGCTCCTGTACCTGCGGCGGGACGGCCGCTACGCGGCGCTGGCCGCGCGCGACGAGTTCCGCTTCGCCCGCCCGGCCAACTCCATCACCAACGCCGCCCCCGGGACCCTCCCGTTCATCCTCGCCGACCTGCGGCGCTCGGTCTCCGAGACCCCGGACTGCATCCGCTGCCGGACCCTGCTCGGCGCCCACGCCGCCTCCATCGGCGCCTGGGACGAGGCGCTGGCCGCGGTGGGGCCGATCCTCTCGCGCCA
>JAJYHA010000186.1 GCA_021784995.1 Myxococcales bacterium | reverse complement strand
CCCCGCCCTGCCGTCCCCGAGCCGCTTCCGGCCGCCCGTCGACGTCCGTCGCGGCCGGGGGCGCGAGGTGGTCTACTTCCCGGCGTGCGTCGTGCGGGCCATGGGGCCGGCGCACGGCGATCCCGACGCGCGCGGCCTGCACGAGGCGGTGCTCTCGCTGCTCGGGAAGGCGGGGTACGACGTGCTCTTCCCCCACGAGCTGGCCTCGCTCTGCTGCGGGCTGACCTTCGAGTCGAAGGGATTCCCCGACCTGGCCGACGCCAAGGCGCGGGAGCTGGAGGCGGCCCTCCTCGCCGCCAGCGACGGAGGGCGCATCCCCGTCCTGTGCGACACCAGCCCGTGCCTGTACCGGATGCGGGGCTGCCTCGACGCGCGCCTGCGCCTCCACGAGCCGGTCGAGTTCATCCACCTCCACCTCATGGACAAGCTGCGCTTCCGGAAGCTGCCCGAGAGCGTCGCCGTCCACGTGACGTGCAGCGCCGCCAAGATGGGGCTCGAGGGCGCCTTCCGCGCGGTGGCGCAGGCGTGTGCCGAGGAGGTGGTGGTGCCCGGCACGGGCTGCTGCGGGTTCGCCGGCGACAAGGGCTTCCACACGCCGGAGCTGAACGCCTCGGCGCTGGCGGGGCTCCGGGCGGCGCTGCCGCCGTCCTGCCGGCGCGGTTACTCCAACAGCCGGACCTGCGAGATCGGGCTCTCGACGCACGGCGGCATCCCCTACCAGTCGATCGTGTACCTGGTCGACCGCGCCACCACGCCCCTCGACGCCTGATCCCCCGCCGGCGCTGCCGGCGCGCGATGCCGTCCGATATCGCCCGGCCCGGTCCGGTTTCGCCGGCGGTGAAGCCCCGCTTGGGTATGGCCTTGCAAGGGCCGCCTCGAAACGGGTGGAGTTGTGCCTACACCAGCAGTCCCTGGCGCTCCTCGACAACCAGTTCCGTGGAGGCAGCTTGTACCATCAGAACTACAACCCGACCGGCAGCGTCCTCCTCTCCACCCTGCTGGCGGCGGTGCCGATCGCCGTCCTGCTCTACTTCATCGCGCTGCACCCGCACCGCGACAAGTTCGGGGTGAAGCACCTCGGGATCTCCGCCCCGTACGCGGCGTTCTACGGCGTCATCGCAGCCTTCCTCATCTCGTGCCTCGTGTACGGGATGCCGGTGGGCTCCGCCGTCTCCGCGTTCGCGCTCGGATCCCTCTCGGGCTTCCTCGGGATCATCTGGATCGTGCTGGCGGCGATGTTCCTCTACACGATGACCGTCATCACCGGCCAGTTCGAGATCGTGAAGGAGTCGATCATCCACATCTCCTTCGACCGGCGGCTCCAGGTGCTCCTCATCGCCTTCTCGTTCGGAGCCATCATCGAGGGCACCTCCGGGTTCGGGACGCCGGTCGCCATCGCCGGCGCGGTCATGGTGGGCCTCGGCTTCTCGCCCTTCCAGTCCGCCGTGCTGAACCTCCTCGCCAACACCGCGCCGGTGGCCTACGGCGCGATCGGCACGCCCATCGTCACCCTCGCCGCGGTGAGCGGTCTCGACCAGCTCACCCTCTCCACCATGGTGGGA
Source organism: Myxococcales bacterium (assembly GCA_021784995.1). The sequence continues at coordinate 3,176 of JAJYHA010000186.1, read as the reverse complement.
CACCAGCTGCCCTGGGTCTCGTTCCTCGTCCCCTTCTGGCTGGTCGTCGTCTTCGTGAAGATGGAGGGCGGCACCTGGAAGGAGGCGTTCGACGTCTGGCCGGCGGCGCTCGTCTCGGGCGTCTCCTTCGGCGTCATGCAGTACTTCGCCTCCGGCACGAACGAGTTCCACCTCATGACGGACGTGGTCTCGGGCGTCTTCTCCGTCATCTGCACGGCCCTCTTCCTCCGCTTCGTCTGGCACCCCAAGACGCGCTTCCTCCTCAAGTCGGAGCGGAAGGCGGCCGCCGCCAAGGCCACGAGCCTGGGCGCGGCGTCCCGCGAGGAGGGCAGCTGGAAGTACCCCTACACGATCGGCCAGACCATCTACGCCTGGCTGCCCTGGGCCATCCTCATCGTCTGCTGCGCGGTGTGGGGCATGCCGGACTGGAAGAAGACCCTCAACCACCTCTTCTCGGGCGTGAAGTTCGACACCACCTTCCTCGGCACCCGCTTCGGCGGCACGCTGTCGCTCCCCTTCTGGGACATGCCGGCTCTCCACAACCTGGTGCAGCGCATGCCTCCCGTGGCGCCCATCAACGCGAAGCCCGAGGCGGCCCGGTTCACCATCAACTGGCTCTCGGCGGCCGGCACCGGCGTCTTCGTCGCGGCGCTCATCTCCGGCGTCGTGCTGCGGCTCGACGCCGCCCAGTGGAGGGAGGCCATCATCCGCACCCTGCGCCGGATGAAGATCCCGGTCCTCGTCATCGGCCAGGTGCTCGGCCTCGGGTTCCTGACGCGCTACTCCGGCACCGACGCCGTGCTGGGACTGGCCTTCACCAGCGCCGGTGCGCTCTATCCGTTCTTCGCCGCCTTCCTGGGATGGCTGGGCGTGTTCCTCACCGGCTCCGACACCGCCTCCAACGCGCTCTTCGGCAGCCTGCAGCGGATCACGGCCCAGCAGCTCCACCTGAACGAGGTCCTGGTCGTCGCCACCAACTCCACCGGCGGCGTGATGGGCAAGATGATCGACGCGCAGTCCATCATGGTCGCGTGCGCGGCGTGCTACGAGGATCCGCACGAGCGCAACCACGCGCTGGGGCCCATCTTCCGCACGGTCTGGTGGCACTCCATCGCCGGCGCGGCCGTGATCGGCATCATCGCGCTGCTGCAGGCCTACGTCTTCACGGGGGCCATCCCCATGCTCCCGGGGAAGTGACGCCAGGGCCGCGGACCGGGGCCTCGCCGCCCCGGCCCGCGTGCCCGGTTGACCTGGCTCCGATCCAGGTGCTCTCCTCCGGAGCGGTGCCATGCTGACCGTCGGCCTCTTCGTGCCCTGCTACGTCGAGCAGCTCTACCCGCGGGTGGGGCTGGCGACCGTGCGCCTGCTGGAGCGCCACGGGGTCCGCGTCGAGTACCCGGAGGACCAGACCTGCTGCGGCCAGCCGCTGGCCAACTCGGGCTGCTCGGACGAGGCTGCGCCGCTCGCGGAGCGCTTCCTGCGCCTCTTCGGCGAGTACGAGTACGTCGTCGCGCCGTCCGGCAGCTGCGTGTCGATGGTCCGGAACCACTACGACGGCTTCCTGGCCGGGCGCCCGGGCTTCGAGCACCTGAAGGGCTCCACCTTCGAGCTGTGCGAGTTCCTGGTCGACGTGCTGCGCCTGCCGCGGATCGAGGGACGGTTCCCGCACCGGGTCGGGCTGCACCAGAGCTGCCACGGCCTGCGCGAGCTGCGGCTGGCCAGCGCCAGCGAGCTGCGCGTCCCCGCCTTCGGCAAGGTGCGCCAGCTCCTCGCCGGGCTGCGCGACATCCAGCTGGTCGAGCTGCAGCGCACGGACGAGTGCTGCGGCTTCGGCGGGACCTTCGCCGTGAACGAGGAGGCGGTGAGCTGCATGATGGGGCGCGACCGCGTGGCCGACCACGAACGCGCCGGCGCCGAGATCATCACCGGGGTGGACATGTCCTGCCTCATGCACATGGACGGCCTCATCCGGCGCGACCGGAAGCCGCTCCGGGTCCTGCACGTGGCCGAGGTGCTGGCGGAGGCGGAGGGCGCATGACCGAGCCCCGCGCCGCCCCGTCCAGCGGCCACCCCGCCGCCGCGGCCCGCTTCGTCGCCGACGACGCCAAGGCGCACTGGCACGACCAGGCGCTCTGGTGGGTGCGCCGGAAGCGGGACGCGGCCGCCGGGCAGGCGCCCGACTGGGAGGCGCTCCGGGCTGCGGCCGAGACCATCAAGGCCCACACGCTCGCGCGCATCGCCGACTACGTGGAGGAGTTCGAGCGGAACGCCACCGCCCACGGCGCCACGGTGTGGTTCGCGCGTGACGCCGTCGAGCACAACGCCATCGTCCACCGCATCCTCGCCGAGCGCGGGATCACGCGGCTGGTGAAGTCGAAGTCGATGCTCACCGAGGAGTGCCACCTCAACCCGTACCTCGAGGCGCGCGGCGTGGAGGTGACGGACACCGACCTGGGCGAGCGCATCGTCCAGCTCCGGCACGAGCCCCCCAGCCACATCGTGCTCCCCGCCATCCACCTCAGGAAGGAGGAGATCGGCGAGCTCTTCCACCGCGAGCTGGGCACCGAGGCGGGCGCCAGCGACCCCAAGTACCTCACCGAGGCGGCGCGCGGGCACCTGCGGCAGCGCTTCCTCGAGGCCGGGGCCGGGCTCACCGGCGTCAACTTCGCGGTGGCCGAGACGGGCGGCGTGGTGGTCTGCACGAACGAGGGGAACGCCGACATGGGGACGTCGCTCCCCCCGGTGCACATCGCCTGCATGGGGGTGGAGAAGCTCGTCCCCCGGCGGCAGGACCTCGCGGTGTTCCTCCGGCTCCTGGCGCGCTCGGCGACCGGCCAGCCGGTGACCACCTACTCCACGCACTTCCACGGGCCGCGGCGCGGGGGCGAGCTGCACGTGGTGATCGTGGACAACGGCCGCTCGGCGCAGCTCGCACAGCCGAGCTTCCGGCGCTCGCTCTCCTGCATCCGCTGCGGTGCCTGCATGAACACCTGCCCGGTCTTCCGCCGCAGCGGTGGGTACAGCTACGGCTGGATCGTGCCCGGCCCGATCGGATCCATCCTGGCGCCGGCGCGCGACGCCGCCGCGCACCACACGCTCCCCTTCGCGTCGAGCCTGTGCGGCTCCTGCTCCGACGTCTGCCCGGTGCGCATCGACCTGCACCACGAGCTCTGGAC
>JAJYHA010000182.1:2126-4739 GCA_021784995.1 Myxococcales bacterium | reverse complement strand
CGCCGCCTCGACCCCCGCCAGCTCCGCGTCCGTGGCGGCCGCGGGGCGCGCGGCGGCCGGACGCGTCCCCTCCGCGGCGGCGCACCGCAGGGCGTAGCAGTAGACCAGCACCGCCTGGGCCAGGTTGAGCGAGGGCTGGACGGGGTGGGACGGGATGGACGAGAGGTCGTGGCAGCGCAGCGCCTCGGCGCGCGTGAGCCCGCTCCGCTCGTCCCCGAAGACCAGCGCGGTGATCCCGGGCGCCCGCGCGAGCGCCTCGCGCCCCACCTCCGCGGGCGAGAGCCGGCGCGCCCCGCCCACGGCGCGCGAGGTGGTGCCCACGACCCAGGCGCAGTCACCGACCGCCTCGTCGAGGCTGGCGCAGACGCGGGGGCGGTCCAGGAGCTCCTCGGCGTGCACCGCCACCCGCCGCGCGGCGGCGAAGTCGTGGGTCCCGAGCGCGGCGATGGCCCAGTCGTGGAGCCCGAAGTTCTTCATCGCTCGCGCGACGGCGCCCAGGTTCTCCGGGTTTCGGGGCCGGACCAGCACGATCCGGAGCGGGACGGCAGCAGGCGCGGGGCGCGGGGCGGCGGGGCGCACCGTCGCGCTCCTCACGTCCCCAGGCGCTCGACGAGCGGGGGCACCTGCCGCACGTGCTCGCAGAGGTGCGCCGGGCGGGCCGCGGCCAGCTCCTCGCGCGTGGCCGCGCCCCAGAGCGCCGCGATGGTGACGACGCCGGCCGCGTTCCCCGCGCGGATGTCGACCGCCGAGTCGCCGACGAACGCCGCCTCCGCGGGCAGCGCCCCGAGCCGCTCGAGCGCGGCCAGGACCGGGCCCGGGTCCGGCTTGTGGTGGGGGCAGCTGTCGGCGCCCACCAGCGCGGAGACGTACGGCGCGAGGCCGACGTGCGCCAGGCTGCGCGCCGCGGGCGCGGAGAGCTTCCCGGTGACGACGCCGATGCGGTGGCCCCGGGCGTGCAGCGCGCGCACCGCCTCGACCGCCTCCGGGAAGGCGGCCGTCCTCCGGTCGTGGTGCTCCTGCTGGAAGGCGCGGTAGCGGGCCACGATCCGCTCGAGGTGCTCGGGGCCGTCGGTCCAGGGCTGGAGCTGCGCACGGAGCGGGGTCCCGATGCCGGCGATCCACTCCGCGTCCGTGGGCCCGCGCCGCTCCCCGGCGAAGGCGTGGCGCACCGACTCCAGGATGAGGGGGACCGTGTCGACGAGCGTCCCGTCCAGGTCGAACAGGACGGCCATGGGCCGGAGGGCTGGCACGCCCGCGGAACCTAGCGCGGCGCCCTCCCCGGCGCCAGGCCGCGGGCGCGGAGCGCCCGTGCGCCGTCGGGCCGCGCGGTAGACTCGGCGGCGTGAACCTCATCCTCCTCGACCCCTGGGAGCTGACCGACGGCGTCGCGCGCCTGTCGGGGCGCCGGGCGGCCCACGTCCACCGCGTGCTGCGTCCCGGGATCGGGGAGCGGCTGCAGGTCGGGGTGATCGGGGGGCGCCTGGGCGAGGGCGAGGTGGTGGCGCTGGAGGAGCAGGCGGTGGTCCTGCGGGTGACGCTCCTGCGCGATCCGCCGCCCCGCTCGCCGGTCGACCTGCTGGTGGCGCTGCCCCGGCCGAAGATCCTGCGCCGGGTGCTGCAGGAGGCCGCGTCGATGGGCGTCGGGCGCGTCGTGCTGCTCGGCAGCTACCGGGTGGAGAAGAGCTACTTCGCCTCCCCCCTCCTGCGGCCCGAGGCCATCGAGGGCGAGCTGCGCCTCGGGCTGGAGCAGGGCCGCGACACCGTGCTCCCCCGGGTCGCGACGCGGCGCCTCTTCAAGCCGTTCGTGGAGGACGAGCTCGACGCCACCTTCGGCGACGCGCGGCGCCTCCTGGCCGACCCCGCCGCCACCCGGCCCCTGGCCGGCGTGGAGCGCGGCGGCGCGCGGGCGGTGGTGGCCATAGGCCCCGAGGGCGGCTGGACCCGGTACGAGGGGGAGCAGCTCGCCGCGCACGGGTTCGTGCCCTTCACCCTGGGCCCGCGCGCGCTGCGCGTGGACGCCGCCGTGCCCTTCGTGGTCGGCCAGCTCGAGGCGTGGCTGGCGGCGCGGTGAGCGCCGTCAGGGCGCCGGCGCGGGATCGTGGCCGCGGCGCGCGGGCGCCGCGTCCCCGGGCGGCGCGACGGTCAGGACCTCGGCCCCGTCGCGCGTCACCAGGACGGTGTGCTCGAACTGCGCGGCCCGCCCTCCGTCCGCCGTCACGGCGGTCCAGCCGTCGGGCCAGACCACGTGCTCGGGACGGCCGGCGGTCAGCATCGGCTCGATGGTGAAGACCATCCCCTCCTCCATCACGGTCCGGGCGCGCGGGTCGTGGTAGTGGAGGATCTGCGGCTCCATGTGGAAGTCCTCGCCGATGCCGTGGCCGCAGAACGCGCGCACCACGCCGTAGCCGTGGGCGGTGGCGTGGCGCTCGATGGCCCGGCCGATGTCGGAGATGGGTCGGCCCGGTCGCACCGCGGAGATCCCCTGCTCGAGGCTCTCCCGCGTGACGCGGACCAGCCGCCGGGAGGCCTCGTCCACCGGGCCGACCAGGAACGTGGCCGACGGCCCGGCACCGGCGCCGCCGTAGCTCCAAGCGACGGCCAAGTACTGCTTGA
>JAJYHA010000182.1:0-2116 GCA_021784995.1 Myxococcales bacterium | reverse complement strand
GTGGCCGAGCAGTCGCCGTGGACTCCGCCGAGGAAGATGGTCACGTCGAGGTTGACGATGTCCCCCTCCCGCAGCGGGCGCGAGTCGGGGATCCCGTGCAGGATGACCTCGTTGACGGAGGTGCAGAGCGACTTCGGGTAGCCGTGATAGTTGAGCGTGCTCGGGTACCCGCCGCGCTCGACGTAGGCCGCGTGCACGAGCGCGTCGATCGCGTCGGTGGTGACCCCCGCCCGGACGGCGCGCCCGCCGATCTCCAGCACCTCCGCCGCCGCGCGGCAGGCGCGGCGGATCCGCGCCACGCGCTCGCGCGGGTCCGCGATGCGGGGCGCGGGCCGGGGCCGGCCCGTCACGGCGTAGCTCGGCCGTGGGATCGAGGGCGGCACGGATCGGCGCGGCGAGACGATCCCCGGCCGCACCGCCGCGGGCCCGGCGCCCGCGCGCGCCCCGCCGCCCACTTCGTCCGCCGCGCGGTGGCAGCGCTTGTACTTCTGGCCGCTGCCGCACCAGCACGGCGCGTTGGCACCCGGTCTCGCCACGGCGGTGGGTGTAAGGGCCGCGGCGCCCGCGCGCCAGCGCCTTCCTCGGCCTCCGGGGTCAGCCGGCCGCGCGGGACCGCGGCAGCCGGACGCGGAAGACGCTGCCCTCGCCCGCGGCGCTGGAGACCTCGATCGTCCCGCCGTGCGCCTCCGTCAGCATCTTGGCGGCGTAGAGGCCGAGCCCCATTCCCTCGAACCGGAAGGCGCCCGCCGCGCGGAAGTAGCGCTCGAAGAGGTGGGGGACGTCCTCGGCCGAGATCCCGCTGCCCCGATCCGCCACCTCGATGGAGACCTGCTCCTCGTCGGCCGTGACCCGGACCGTGACCTCGGTGCCCGGCGCCGAGTACTTGAGCGCGTTGGTGAGGAGGTTCACGACCACGCGCTCGAGGCGCGCGGCGTCGGCCAGCACCTGGACCGGCCGCTCCGGGGCGATCACCCGGATGCGCTCGCTGTCGAGGTGGGCGGCCAGCCGCGCGCGCAGGTCGGACACGAGGGCGCCCACGTTCACCGGCGCGCGCTCCAGCCGGAGCTTGCCGGCCTCGAGGAGCGCCGACTCGACGAGGTCGTCCAGCATGGAGGCCATGCGCTGGGCGCTGGTGAGGATGGCCTCGGCGCGGCCGCGCAGCGCCTCCGGGCCCTCGGCGCGCCGCCCGAGCATCCGGGCGTGGCCGAGGATGACTCCCAGCGGCGTCCGCAGGTCGTGCGAGATCATGCGGGCCAGGTCCTCGCGCTGCTCCTGCAGGTCGTGCAGGCGGCTCACGTCGCCGAGCGAGAGCACCGCGCCGACCACCGAACCGTCGGGCGCCCGGATGGGCGCCGCGCCGACGGTCGCCCACGCCTTGCGACCGTCCGGGCGCTGGAACGCGAGCGGCACGCCGCGCACCGCCTCACCCCGCAGCGCCGCGGAGACCGGGAGGCGATCGCCCGTGACCGGCCGTCCCTCCACGTCCGTCACGCGCAGCCGGGCGAGCAGCACCCCGTCCACCTCGGCGCCGCCGAGCATCTCGCGCGCGGCGGGGTTCATCCGCGTCACCGCGCCCTCCCGGCCGCAGAGGACGAGGCCATCGGTGGTGGAGGCGAAGATCGACTCCAGGAAGGCCTCGGCGTCCGCCGCGATCCGCAGCGCCGCCTCCAGGCTCTCGCGGTCGTGGAGGGCGCGCTCGAGGCTCTGCTCGAGCGACCGCTCGGCGCCGTGCCGGGCCGTCACGTCCACCGCGAGCGCGACCGCCGACCCGGGGCGGCCGGCGGGGTCGAGGACGCCGCGCCCGCGCTCCTCGATCCAGCGCGCGCCGGACGGGCCGGGCACGCGGAAGAGCACGACCCAGCGCTCCCCCCGGAGCATGGCGCGGGAGCGCGCGCCGGATCGCACCGCGCGATCCTGCGGGTGGCAGAGCGCGTCGAGCTCGGCCAGCGTCGCCGGCGCGCCGCCGAGCAGCGCCGCGGCGGCCGAGGTGCAGCGCACCCGGTCGTCGGACGCGCGCCGCCGCCCACCAATCAGGTGCCAACCGCGACGCGCCGCCTGCTCCACCGATCCGCGCCGGTACCACCGTCGGCGCAGGCGCAGGCGCGGCAGATTTCGC
>JAJYHA010000089.1 GCA_021784995.1 Myxococcales bacterium | reverse complement strand
GACCAGCGTGGGCGACATGGAGGAGAGGGGGCGCTTGCCGGGCGCGATGGCGTTGGGGCCGTGGCCCGCGAGGCCCCAGGCGTTCGGGGCGCCGGGGTGCGCGTCGAAGTCGTCCATCTCGTCGTTCAGCAGGATGCCGGTGCCCGGGACGACCACGCAGGCGCCGAAGGGGAAGTTGACGGTGGTGGTGAGCGCCACCGCGTTCCCCTCCGCGTCGACGACCGAGAGGTGCGAGGTGTCGCCCGCCTCCGCCGGCCCGATCACCTCGCCCGCCGGCGTGGCCCGCTCGCCGATCGAGGCGCGCAGCCGCGACGCGTACGCCGGGGTGGCCGCCTCCTCCGCGGCCGCGCGTGCGCCGGGGACCCGATCGGGATCGCCGAGCCGCGCCGCGCGGAGCGCGTAGAGCCGCTTCTCGGCCTCGATCATGACGTGCAGGTAGCGCTCGGGGCGGTAGCCGCCGGCGCGCGGATCCTCGGGCTCCAGCGCACCGAGCACCCCGAGCACGATGGCGCCGCCCGCGGAGGGGGGCGGCATCGCCAGGATGCGGTGACCGCGGTAGCTCCCCACCAGCGGGAGCCGGTCGCGCGTCCGGTAGGCGGCGAGGTCGCCCTCGGCGAGGAGTCCCCCGCGCGCCCGCGCCGCGCGCGCCACGCGCCGGGCCAGCGGCCCGCGGTAGAAGGCGTCGGGATCGCGCGCCAGCGCCCGGAGGGTCCGGGCCAGGTCCCGGCGGACCAGGCGCGCACCCGGCGCGAGGGGGGTCCCGTCCGGCGCGAGGAACTCCCGCGCCGCCGCCGCGTCCGCCCGCAGGCAGTCGAGCCGCATCCGGGATCGCTCCGCGAAGACGTCGCCGACCCGGAACCCGCGCTCCGCGAGCCGCGCGGCCGGCTCCGCCAGCCGCGGCAGCGGCCGCGTCCCGTAGCGCCGCGCCAGCTCGGCGTAGCCCTTCACGGCGCCCGGGACGGCCACCGCCAGGCCGCCGTCGAGCGACGAGCGCGCGGGCCCGCCGGGCGGATCGTACATGCCGGGCGTCGCGGCGGCGGGCGCCACCTCCCGGAAGTCGAGCACCTGCGCGCGCCGTTCGCGCGCGCTCCAGACCAGCGCGAACCCGCCGCCGCCGAGGCCGGAGCTCTGCGGCTCCACCACCGAGAGCGCGAGCGCGGCCGCGACGGCGGCGTCGACCGCGTTGCCGCCCTCGCGCAGCACCTCGGCGGCGATCGCGCTGGCGGCGGGGTGCGCCGTGGCCACCGCGCCGCGCGGCGAGGCGGCGACCGTCGAGAGCGCCACCGCGAGGAGCGTGGCCGCGAGCATGTCCACCTTCTAGCACGCGCCGGCGCGCCCTCCCCGCACCTCCGCTGCGCCCCGCGCGCGGGGGACACTGCCGCGGCCCTTGACCCCCACCCGGCGGCCGCCCTAGCGTCGCCGCATGCCCTCCCGACGCCGCAGCACCCCGACCGCCGCCATCGTCCTCGCCGCGGGCAAGGGGACCCGGATGAAGACCCAGCGCGCCAAGGTGCTCCACGAGGTGTGCGGGCGGCCCCTGGCCTACTACCCCGTGAAGCGCGCGCTCGAGCTCGGCGCCGACCCGGTGGTGGTCGTGGTCGGCCACCAGGCCGACCAGGTCGAGGCCGCGCTGCGTGCCCACCTGCCCGGGGCGCCGCTGCGCTTCGCGGTGCAGCGGGAGCAGCTCGGGACCGCCCACGCCGTGCTCACCGCGCGCACCGAGCTGCGCGGCTTCGAGGGGCAGGTGCTGATCCTGTCGGGCGACACGCCCCTCCTCGCCGTGGAGACGCTGCGGACCGTGGTGGATCGGCGCGGCCCGGCCGCGCTCGCATTCGCCACCATGACGCTCGAGAACCCGACGGGGTACGGGCGCGTGGTGCACGCCGCGGGCGGCGGGCCGGCGCTGGTGGTGGAGGAGAAGGACGCGACGCCCGACGAGCGGCGCATCACGGAGGTGAACGCCGGGCTCTACTGCGCCGACGCGACCTTCCTGTGGCAGACGCTCGCCCGGGTCGACTCGAGGAACGCCCAGCGCGAGTTCTACCTCACCGACCTCGTCGCGCTCGCGGCCGACGGGCCGGGCGCGGTGGCGGCGCGCGTGTCGTCCATCGAGGCCACCGGCGTCAACGACCAGGAGGAGCTCTCGCTCGCCACCCGCGCCATGACCCGCCACATCGCGCAGGCGCTGATGCGCGCGGGCGTGACGATCGAGGACCCCGAGCGGTTCGATTGCGACGACGGCGTCACGGTGGGCTCGGACACGATCCTCGAGCCCAGCGTCCGCCTGCGCGGGCGGACCCGCGTCGGCTCGGGCTGCCGCATCGGACAGGGCTCGATCCTCACCGACGCGACCATCGCGGACGGCGCGGTGGTGCGCCCCTACTGCGTGTTCGAGGGCGCCGCGGTCGCGACGGGCGCGCTGGTGGGCCCCTTCGCCCGGCTGCGCCCCGGCGCCGAGGTGGGCGAGGGCGCGCACGTGGGCAACTTCGTGGAGCTCAAGAAGGCGAAGCTGGGCAAGGGCGCCAAGGCGAACCACCTGACCTACCTCGGCGACGCGGTGATCGGCGCCGGGACGAACGTCGGCTGCGGCACGGTCACCTGCAACTACGACGGCGAGCGGAAGAGCCAGACGATCATCGGCGAGGGCGCCTTCATCGGCTCCGACTCCATCCTGGTGGCGCCCATCACCATCGGCGACGGCGCCTACGTCGCGGCGGGGTCGACGCTCACCGAGGACGTGCCCCCCGGGTCGCTCGCCCTCGGCCGGGCCCGGCAGGTCGTGAAGGAGGGATGGGTGACGGCGCGGAGCGCGGCCCGGACCCGGGCGGCGCCGGCGCGGCGTCCCGGCAGCCGCAGCGCCGAGTAGGGCGCCGGAGACGGCCCCGTGGTATGAGGCCGGGACCATGTGCGGAATCGTCGGCTACGTCGGCCCCGGGCCCTGCGTCGACATCATCGTCTCCGGGCTGCGCAAGCTCGAGTACCGCGGCTACGACTCGGCGGGGATCGCCGTGCTCGGCCCCGGCGGCCTCGCCGTCGCGCGCGCGAAGGGCAAGCTCCGGAACCTGGTGGCCGCGCTGGAGGAGAAGCCCCTCGCCGGCAGCACCGGGATCGGCCACACGCGCTGGGCGACGCACGGCAGGCCCTCCGACCAGAACGCCCACCCGCACTCCTACCGGGGCGTGGCCGTGGTGCACAACGGCATCATCGAGAACCACCTGGAGCTCAGGGCGTCGCTCGCGGCGAAGGGGCACGCCTTCACCAGCGAGACGGACACCGAGATCTTCGCGCACCTCGTCTCCGACGCGGTGGAGGGGGGCGCGCCCGACCTCGCCAGCGCCGTGCGCGGCGCGCTGCGGAAGGTCAGCGGCACCTACGCCCTGGCGGTGGTCGCCAGCCGCTGGCCGGGCGAGATCGTGGCCGCCAAGAACGCCAGCCCGCTGGTGGTCGGGTTCGGAGAGGGGGAGAGCTTCCTCGCCTCCGACGTGCCGGCCATCCTGGAGCACACGCGCGACGTGGTCTACCTCGAGGAGGGCGACCTGGCGGTGCTGACGCCGGGCGGCATCGCCTTCAGCGGGCGCGACGGCGAGCCGCTCGCCAGGACGCCGCGGCGCATCGAGTGGACGGCGGTGGCCGCCGAGAAGGAAGGCCACAAGCACTTCATGCACAAGGAGATCTTCGAGCAGCCGCGAGCCGTCGCCGACACGGTCCGCGGCCGCACGTCGCTCGAGGAGGGCGACGTCTCCCTGGGCGAGCTGGAGCTGGCCGACGAGTACGTCCGGTCGCTCGAGCGGGTGGTGGTCGTCGCTTGCGGGACGAGCTGGCACGCCGGGCTGTCGGGGCGCCTCATGATCGAGGCCCTGGCGCGGATCCCGGTGGAGGTGGAGCTGGCGAGCGAGTTCCGCTACCGGAACCCCATCGTGGGCCCCGGCACGCTCTGTCTGGCCGTGTCCCAGTCGGGCGAGACCGCCGACACGCTGGCCGCGGTGCGGGAGGCCAGGCGGCGTGGCGCGCGCGCCGTGTCGATCTGCAACGTGGTGGGCTCCGCCATCCCGCGCGAGTGCGACGGGACGCTCCACACGCACGCCGGGCCGGAGATCGGCGTCGCCTCCACCAAGGCCTTCACCACCCAGCTCGCCGCGCTGTTCCTGCTCGCGGTGAGGCTGGGCCGGGCGCGCGGGGCCCTCACGGCCGACGCGGCGCGCGCGCACCTCGAGGCGCTCCGCCAGGTGCCGCTCTGGATGGACCAGGTGATCCGGCAGGAGCCGTCGGTGCTCCCCGTGGCGCGGCGCTGCGTCCAGGCGCGCGACGTGCTGTTCCTCGGGCGCGGCAGCCAGTACCCGGTGGCGCTCGAGGGCGCGCTCAAGCTGAAGGAGATCTCCTACATCCACGCGGAGGGCTACGCGGCCGGGGAGATGAAGCACGGGCCCATCGCGCTCATCGACGAGGCGCTCCCGGTCGTGGTGCTCGCCACCCGCGAGCCCGCGTACGAGAAGACGCTGGGCAACATGGAGGAGGTCCGCGCGCGGGGCGGTCACGTCTTCGCGGTGGTCTCCGAGGGGGACACGCTCGCCGCCGGGCTGGCCGAGGTGGCGCTGACCGTCCCGCAGGCGCCCCCGCTGCTCTCCCCGCTGCTCTCCATCCTGCCGCTCCAGTTCCTCGCCTACCACGTGGCCGACCTCAAGGGCACCGACGTCGACCAGCCCAGGAATCTGGCCAAGAGCGTGACGGTGGAGTAACCCTCTCCAGATC
>JAJYHA010000130.1 GCA_021784995.1 Myxococcales bacterium | reverse complement strand
CTTGGCGCGCGCGAGCCCCTTCGCCCCCATGCCCTTCACGTACTCCTCCAGCTTGTCGATCTCGGTGCGCGAGAAGCTCATCGCGGAGGGCACGCGCATCGCCTTCACGATGCCGCCGGCCGCCACCGCGTCCCGGAGCAGCGGGATGCCCCCGCCATCGTGCTGCCGCACCAGCTCGGTGAGATCGACGTGGGGCAGGTCGAACCGCAGATCGGGCTTGTCGTTGCCGTAGCGCGCCATCGACTCCGCGAAGGGCATGCGCCGGAACGGGCGCGGGATCTCGACCCCCAGCACCTCCTTCCAGAGCCGCGCGACGAGCCCCTCGATCACTTCGAAGACGTCGTTCTGCTCGACGAAGCTCATCTCGACGTCGATCTGCGTGAACTCCGGCTGGCGGTCGAGGCGCAGGTCCTCGTCCCGGAAGCAGCGCACGATCTGGAAGTACCGGTCGAAGCCGGCCATCATGTAGAGCTGCTTGAAGAGCTGGGGGCTCTCCGCCAGGGCGTAGAACTTGCCCGGGTTGAGGCGCGAGGGGACGAGGAAGTTCCGGGCGCCGCCCGGCGTGTACTTCACCATGAACGGCGTCTCGAGCTCGAGGAACCCGCTCCCGGTGAAGTGGTCGCGCGTGACGTGGTTGACCCGGGCCCGCGTGATCAGCGTCCGCTGCAGCGGGGCGCGCCGGAGGTCGAGGTAGCGGTACTGGAGCCGCTTCTCCTCGCTGGTCTCGATCCGGTCCTCGATCGGGAAGGGCATCGGCTCCGAGCGGTTGAAGATCTCGAGGTCCGTGGCGTGGATCTCGATCTCCCCGGTGCCGAGCCTGGGGTTGACGTTGCCGCCGCGCGAGACGACCGCGCCGCGGACGCCGACGCAGTACTCGAGCCGGAGCTGCCCGGCCAGGTCGTGGACCTCCGGGCGGACGTCCTCCTCGAAGACCACCTGCGTGAGCCCCTCCCGGTCGCGCAGGTCGATGAAGACCGCGCCGCCGTGGTCGCGCCGGTTCTGCACCCAGCCGAAGAGGACGACTTCCTTGCCGATGTCGGCCTTCGTCAGTTCACCACAGGTGTGGGTGCGCTTGAGCTCGGTGATGAAGCGGGGCAATGGGGCCTCCCTGGGTGGGGATAGGCAGCTAGCATTGCGGAAGCAGTGCGTCAAGGAGGCGCGCCACGGGCCGGCGCCGCTCGATCGCGGCCGCTCCACGGTGGCCCCGCCGTTGCAATGACCGGCCGGCGGGAGGAGCGATGCAGACCGACCGCGACGAGCTGGCCTTCGATCCCATCTGCGGGAGAGCCGTGAACCCAGGCGGTGCGCACTCCGCAGAGTACAAGCGCCGCAAGTACTTCTTCTGCTCCGGAGGGTGCAGGGAGCGCTTCGAGCGCCAGGCGGAGCGCCACCGCGTCCACGACCTCGCCCGGATGGGCGCCCTGTTCACGGACCAGAAGGTCCGCTGGGGCGTCGCCTAGGGCCGCGCCGCGGCCTTCGCGGATCACGCGCCCTCGTGTCGGAGCGCGGGGCGGAGATCGCGGATCCTGAGCTGGACCCTCCGGACCCCTTCCCAGTCGTCGAACCCGACCGTGACGGCGGCCTCCACCTCGGCCGAGCAGAGCGAGACCCGGTCGCCCAGGGAGAATCCGATCGCCTGCACGCCGTTGGCGAACCCGAGCCGGAGGTGGGCACCGCCCGCGCCGACGACCCGCGCGCGCCGGGGAAGGCCACGGAGGGCGAAGAGCGGCTCCGGGTGCCCGGCGCCGAACGGGGCGAGCCGCTCCAGCGCTCGCACCACCCGCTCGGAGACCGCCTCCGCGCCCAGCCGCCCCTCGATCCGGCAGCGTGGCACCAGCTCCTCCTCGGAGATCCGCTCGCCCGCGTGGGCCTCGAACGCCGCGCGGAAGGCCGGGAGCGCGGCCGGGGCGACGGTGACCCCCGCCGCGTGCCGGTGGCCGCCGAAGCGCGTCAGGTGGGGCGCGCAGTGCGTCAGCGCGTCGTGCAGGTGGAAGGTCTCGATGCTGCGACCGCTGCCCCTCCCCACGCCGTCCGCCACCCCGACGAGGACAGCCGGCCGGTGGAACCGCTCGACGACGCGCGAGGCGACGATCCCGACCACGCCCGGGTGCCATCGCTCGTCGAAGAGCACGAGCCCCCGCGCGCCGGCCGCGACGCGCTCCTGCGCCTGCGCCGTGGCCTGCTCCAGGATCTGACGCTCGATCTCCCGCCGCGCGCTGTTCTCGTCGTCGAGCACCCCGGCGAGCCGGGAAGCCTCCGCGTCCTCCTGCGCCAGCAACAGCTCCACGCCGCGCGCCGCGTCGTCGAGCCGGCCCGCGGCGTTGATGCGGGGCCCGAGGCGAAAGCCCACCTGGCCCGCCGACACCGCGGCGCCCTCGGAGATGCCCGCCACACGCTTCAGGGCCCGCAGGCCGGGGCGGCGCGTCCGCGACAGCTCCTCGAGGCCCGCGCGCACCAGGATCCGGTTCACGCCCACCAGCGGCACCACGTCGGCCACGGTGCCGAGCGCCACCAGGTCGAGCGAGGTCTTGAGGTTCGGCTCGGGCCGCCCGGGACCGAACCAGCCCGCCTCGCGCAGCCGCCGCCGGAGCGCCATGGCGAGGCAGAAGGCGACGCCCACGGCGGCCAGGTGGCGGAAGGGGTACTCGCAGCCTGGCTGATGAGGGTTGAGGATCGCGGTGGCCGCCGGCAGCTCCACCGGGACCGTGTGGTGGTCGACCACGACCGTCTCGAGGCCCATGCCGGCCGCGGCGCGGACCTCCGCCACGCTCGTGATCCCGCAGTCGAGCGAGAGGAGCAGCCGCACGCCGCGGGCCGCGAGGCGCGCCACCGCGTCGGCGTTGAGCCCATAGCCCTCGACGATGCGGTGGGGGACATAGGTGACGACGTCGCCGCCCGCGGCGCGCAGGAAGTCGGCCAGGAGAGCCGTGGAGGTGACCCCGTCGACGTCGTAGTCCCCGTAGAGCGCGATCCGGCGCCCCTCCCGCAGCGCGCGACGGATCGCCTCGACCGCAGCCTCCATGCCCCGCATCCGGAAGGGATCGGGCAGCTCCGTCAGTCCGGCTGCCAGGAAGCGCTCGGCCTCCGCCGGCTCCGCCAGCCCCCGCCCGGCCAGCACGCGCGCGGCGAGCGGCTCGAGCCGGAGCTCCCGCGCCAGGCGCGCGACGGCCTCCTCGTCGACCGCCACCTCCACCCACCGCCGCGCGAGCACGGCTCAAGGGGGTAGCACGCGCTGCTGACAGGGCGACAAGGTCCCGAACGGACAATGGTTGGACCAGACCGCCCTCTCGACGTCTGCACGCCTCCGCCGCCGGCCTCGCTCGGCGTCGCACAGGGCGAGCTGGGCCACGACGCTGTCGATGCCGCCGAGGAGGGAGACGCGGTGACAGACCTGTCGGAGCCTCGGCTCGTCGCGGGCGAGCAGCGCGTCGAGTGCGTCGGCGTAGAAGTGCAGATAACAGCGATAGGGTCCCCTCACGGCACGCCTCCATCGCTCGAACGGCTCACCTCCGACGAGGCAAGACCGACGCTCCCGGCGACCGTGGGCCCGGGGTCCCCACCTCCCTCCCGGATGAAGGACGGATGCACCGGTGGGAACCGGACGGTCGAGCTGGTGGCTCCATCGAGAGAGCGCCGTCCGTGGAGCTGGTACGGTGGAGCGCATGGAGATCGGGCGGCGAGTCAAGGCCCTGGTGGACAACGGCGACCTGCGGAGCGCCACCCAGATGGCCCTGGTCCACGTCGGCCCTCGCGTTCGCCGGCACCTGGAGCAGGCGCTCCGGGAGGCCGCCAGCGTCGACGAGGCGTTCTCGCGCTTCTCCGAGAAGCTCTGGACCGGGCTCCGTCGCTATCGCTGCGACGCGCCGCTCGTGCGCTGGGCGCTCCGCGTGGCGGCCAGCGCCGCCCGGGACCTGCAGCGCGACGGCTGGAGGCGGCGGCGAGCCCCGCTGCCTCCGGAGGAGGACCTCCCGGCCTCTCCGCCCCCGGGCGCGGAGCGCCAGGAGCGAGACGAGGAGATCCTCGATCGGCTGCGCAGCGGCCTGTCGCCCCGCGACCGGTCGCTGCTCGCGCTCCGGCTCGAGCGCCGCCTGCCCTGGCGCGAGATCGCGCTCCTCCTCTCCAGCGGCGGCGAGGCCCTGTCGGCGGAGGCGGCGCGGAAGCGGTTCGAGCGCCTCCGCGCCCGGCTCTCCTCGCTGGCGCGCCGGACGGGCTCCGCCGGCTGAGCGCGCTACCGCGTGGCCCGCGCCTGGGCCGGCTGCGACCTGGAGGCCGCCGCCTTCCTCCGCGCGGCGCGCTCCTCGAGCCAGATCGTCATCGGCGCGGCGATGAACCAGGTCGAGTAGGTGCCCGACACGATGCCGACCAGCATCGCGGCGGCGAAGTCGAAGATGGTGCCGACCCCGTAGACGAGGAGCCCGATGAGCGAGAGCGCGGTCGCGAACGAGGTCAGGAAGGTCCGGCCGAGGACCTCGTTGATGGAGAGGTTCACGAGGTCGCTCAGGTTCTTCCCCTTGAGCCGCCCCTGGTTCTCGCGGATCCGGTCGTAGACCACCACGGTGTCGTTCACGGAGTAGCCGACCACGGTCAGGATCACCGCCACCGAGGTGAGGTTGAACTCCCGCCCGCTGAAGGCGAAGTAGCCGAGCGTGATGACGGCGTCGTGGATGAGCGCGATGATCACACCCGGGCTGAAGCGGAAGTCGAAGCGCAGCCCCACGTAGACCACGATGAGGGCCATCGCGTAGAGGA
>JAJYHA010000420.1 GCA_021784995.1 Myxococcales bacterium | reverse complement strand
GGCTGGGGCTGGGTATCCGCGCCCTGGGTCTGGGGGTGGGGACCGTCGCCCTATTTCGGCTACTACGGGCCCGGAGGCTTCGGCTGGTACGGATACGGCGGCTGGGGACGTGGCTGGTACGGATACGCGGGATACTACGGCGGCTACGGATGGCAGCGGCCCTACGCTGGTTGGGGCGGGTACGGCGGCTGGGGCGGATACGGCAGGTATGGCGGCTGGGGTGGATACGGCAGGTATGGCGGCTGGGGTGGTGGCTACCGCGGCTACGCCGGGCCCTGGCGCGGCGGTGCACGTCCGGCGCCTGGCCGCGGGTTCGTGAGCCGCCCGATGGGCGGCGGAATGATGCACCATCGCTGACGGTGCCGTGGACGTCGCCTGGGTCCAGCGGTTCGGCTGGGACCGGGCGGTCACCTCGCCATCCTCGCGTCGTCGCGGCGCGACGGCCACGCCAGGATCACGCCACCCAGGGCGACCGCCCCGGCCGCTGCAAGGACCGCCGGGCGCGTGCTCCCGAGCCGGTGCGAGATCGCACCCGCGAGCGCCGGGCCGGCGATCTGGCCGACGCCGTAGATGGCGGTCAGGGTGCCGACGTTGCGCGCGAGCCGGCCGGGCTCGATCTCCCTCGCGGCGCTCATGGTGAGCGTCGCGATGCCGAGGAACGTCCCGCCGAAGAAGAGCGCACCGGTCAGCGCCGCCGCGGCCGAGGCGGAGAGCGATGGCAGGGCCATCCCGGCCGCCTGCACCAGGTACGACGTCACCAGGGCCGCGCGGAGCCCGATGCGTCGCGCCAGCGCCGACCAGAGGAGCGCGGAGGGTGCCGCGGCCACTCCCGCCAGCGTCCAGGCCCAGGGAGCGAGCCGCTCCAGGCCGGGAGTCCGGCGCACCGCCAGCACAGTGAAGGTCCCGCTCACGATGTATCCGGCCGCCTCGAGGAAGTACGCGGCCCGGAGGCGCGCCATCGAGCAGGGAGGTGAGCGGGGCGGCGCGGGGCCGGCTCCGGGCCCTTCCCTGCCGCGGGTGACCGGGGCCGTCACGGCGTTCCACGGCGGCACCGAGAGGAGCAGGGCGATGGCGGCCATGGCCAGCCAGGCGGCGCGCCAGGCCGTGACCGGGAGGAGGGCCGCCGTCGCGCCGGTGACGGCGATCCCGATCCCCGGCCCTGCGTAGAGGATCCCGGGGTGGGGGCGTTCGCCGTCGCGCAGCTCGAGGGCCGCCGCGGAGGCGACCACGAAGACCACGCCGCCCCCGACCCCCGCCACCAGGCGGAGCACGGTCCAGCCCCACTCCGAGGTGGTCACTGCGAGGAGCGCCGTCGAGACCACCACCGCGGCGAGCGCGGCGCGCAGGGCCGGGTGGCGCCAGCACGCACCGGCGAGGCTCCGGCCGGCGAGCGCACCCACCAGGTACCCGACCAGGTTGGCCGAGGCGATGGCGCCCGCCGCGGCGTCGTCGAAGCCGAGCCCGAGCTGCGTCCCCGGGAGCAGCGCGGTGTAGGCGAACCGACCGATGCCGACTCCCGCCGCGAGCGCGAGGGCTCCCGCCAGAGCTGCCTGCATGGCCCTGCATCCTGCCACGGCCCGGACACTCTTCGGCGGTCGGTAGGCGGGCCCTTGCCTGGCGTTCATGTCCCGGCCGGGTTATGATCTGAATCAACAGCGGGTTCCTGCCGTCCTCTCTTTCGTGAGGTGGTGAGGAGACATGGCGCAGACGTCATCTCGGAGCGAGACGTCGATCGCCCCCGCCCGGTGCCCCGGCTGCTCGACGATGGGGAACCTGGTCCCGATCCTGTACGGGTTCCACTCGGCGGAGGCGGAGGAGCGGGCGCGCCGCGGCAAGGCGGTCCTCGGGAACTACTCGGGCGGCCCCGCCGCTCCCCGCTGGGAGTGCCTCGTGTGCGGCGCCCGGCTTCGCTGACGCGTCACCCGACGGGTCACGCCCGCTCGCGTCGCGCGCGGGCGGTCGCTCGCGCGGTGAGCCGATCCCGCACGAACTGGACGTGGGACTTCAGGGTGTAGAGGCGATCCGAGGCGGAGACCGGCGCCGACAGGCGCCCCACGCGCTCCTCGATGGCGTCCAGGCGACGGGCGAAGCTCTCCGGGTCGGCCTCCGCCGGCGCGCGCTCCAGCTCGTCCTCCAGGTAGCGCAGCTCACCGTAGAAGCGGTTGATCCGGTTCTGGACGATCCATGCGTAGGCAGGTGACGCGTACCGCCCGACCGAGAGCACGATGGCGATGGCGGGGAGCACCACGCCGATGCGATCGAGGATCGAGGCGAGCCAGAACGGGAGGTAGCGGTAGAGCCAGGAGGGCCCGTCCTTGAAGTAGCGCCGCGCGCTCTCGTGGACGGGGAGGTCCACGTAGGCGAGGGTCGGGTACTCGCCGTACCGCTGGAATGCGTCGGCGTCCCCGTGCACCTGGGCGGCGGCGGTGAGGAGCAGGTAGACGATGCCCGGGTGCAGCGCGCGGCGCGCGACCAGGTTGGCGCTCGACGCGAGCAGCGTCACGTCGCGCGGCGGGACGCCGCCCGGGATGTCGAGCCCGCCCGCGGGCAGCGTAAGCCGCCGGAGCCAGGGCAGCCTCCGCGTGTAGGCCTCCGCCTGCGACAGGCTCATCAGCGCCACGCCGGGCGTCCGCCACAGCTCCTGGACCGGCTTCGCCTCCAGCGGCGCGCTCAGGAGCGCGGCGTCGACCTCGCCCCGGGCCAGCGCCTGCGCCATCTCCGTCCACCGCATCTCGACGACCGTGACCCGCGCGCCGTCGAGGCCGCCGGTGTGGAGCACCAGGCGCGCCACGCTGTTGCCGACCGTCCCCGCCTTTCCGATGGCGATCCGCTTGCCGGCGAAAGCGGCGAGCGTGCGGGGATCGCCGGGCAGGCGGTGGAAGATCCAGAGCGGCTCGGAGAAGAGGGCGCCGAGCGTCACCAGCTCCGGGTGCCGCCGCGCGATCGCGTCCGGATCGGGATCGGGCTCCGCCCCCTCCGTCTCCAGGGTTCCGCCGGGCACGATCGCCACGTCCACGCCCGCCCCCGGCCGCTCCACCCGCCGCACGCCGTCGGTCGTGGTCGCGTCCGCCGCCAGCTCGAGCGTCACGCCCTCCTGGCGCAGGATCCGCTGGTAGGCCTGGCCGAAGCGGTGGAACGCCGTGGCGCTGCCGCCGGCGGCGATGACGACGCGGCGGGGAGCTCCCGGCCGGAGCACCATCGCCGCGGCGACGAGGAGGAGGACCGTCGTCAGCGTCCCGAGCACCACGAGATACCCGCGCGCGCCGCGGACGTCGCGGTCGGTCGGCGCGGGCGGGGTGGGGCGGTCGGGCATGGCGGGCTCCTCGGTCCCGGGCGTCATCCGCGTCCACCGGCGCCGCCGCACCGCCGGGGGCCGGGAGCGGCGGCGGCCGGCTCAGGTCGTCTCGCCGCGCAGCAGCTTCTTGTTGAGCTTGCCGACGCTGGTCTTCGGCAGCGCCTCCACCACCGTGACCTGGTCCGGGATGGCCCACTTCTCGATGTGCCCGGCGTCCACGAACCGCTGCAGGAAGGCCCGCAGCGCGTCGGCGGTCACCTTGCCACGGTGCCCCTCGCGCTCCACCACGAAGGCGGCCGGCCGCTCGCCCCACTTCTCGTCCCGCACGCCGACCACCGCGACCTCGGCCACCGCCTCGAACTGGCTGATCATGCTCTCCAGGTCGAGCGAGGAGATCCACTCGCCCCCCGTCTTGATGACGTCCTTCAGCCGATCCGTGATGACCACGTAGCCCTGCTCGTCGCGGTACGCGATGTCGCCGGTGTGCAGCCAGCCGCCGCGCCAGAGCTCCTGCGACTTGTCCGTGAGCTTGAAGTACCCGGCCGTGAGCCAGGGCGCCCGGACCACGATCTCCCCCACGTTGCGCTTGCCGGGCGGCAGCTCGGCGCCGCCGGAGTCGACGATGCGGAGGTCGACCAGCGGGACGGGGAAGCCGGTCGTGATCACGACGTCGGTGCGCTTCTCCTCCGCCCAGGACTTCATCTCCGGCTTCAGGTGCGCGAGGGAGAGCACCGGGCAGGTCTCCGACATGCCGTAGCCGGCGATGACGCGGATCTTGCGCGCCATGGCGGCCTGCGCCAGCCCCCGGGGCAGCGCCGAACCGCCGATGACCACCTTCCAGGCCGAGAGGTCCAGCTTCGCGGTGGCGGGGCTGGCGAGGATCATCTGCAGGATGGTGGGGACGCAGTGGGAGAAGGTGACCCTGTGCTGGATCAGGAGCCGGAGCAGCATCTCCGGCTCGTAGCGGCCAGGGTAGACCTGCTTGACCCCCATCACCGTCGCCACGTAGGGCATGCCCCACGCATGGACGTGGAACATGGGCGTGATGGGCATGTAGACGTCGTCGTACCGGAAGCTGACGGGGTCGGGGAAGCTCTGCGCCGCCATCACGCCCATCGTGTGGAGCACGATCTGCCGGTGCGTGAAGAAGACGCCCTTCGGGTTCCCGGTGGTGCCGGTCGTGTAGAACGTGGTGGCGATCGTCTCCTCGTCGAGCTCGGGGAAGGGGAAGGCCTCGGCGCCGCCGGCGAGGAGCTGCTCGTGGTCGCCGGCGATCCACGGCTGGGCCTCCACCGCCTGCCCGTCGGAGATGACCACGATCTTGCGGACGGTCTCCAGGTTGGGGCGGATCTTCTCGACGATGGGAAGGAAGTCGCGGTGGACCACCAGGACCCGGTCCTCCGCGTGGTTGACGGTGTAGAGGATCTGCTCGGGGGAGAGCCGCACGTTGACCGTGTGCAGGA
>JAJYHA010000387.1 GCA_021784995.1 Myxococcales bacterium | reverse complement strand
CTGCGCGACGGGGAAGGCCAGCTCCGCCCGCGGCGCCGGCAGCGCCAGCACGCGCTCGAGCCACCGCTCGGCCGTCTCGCCGTCCACGCAGGCGTGGCCGCTCCCGTGGAAGGGGACGCGCGCGCCGAGCCGGCCGATGGCCCAGAGCAGGTGGCCGGCCGGGCCCTCCCGGTCGATCCGCTCCAGCACCGCCTCGCCGACGGTGCGCTTGAGCGCGGGCGGCACGCGCTCCAGGCTGGCGGCGAGCCGGATCATCTCGTCGACGGCCTCCGGCCTGACTCCGCCGGCGCGCGGCCGCGGCCGCCGCGGGTCGGGCGGCGGCAGGAAGGGGAGGAGGGCGTCCAGGATGCGGCGCTGCGCCGCGTCGTCGAGGCCGCCCGCGATCCGGCGCCACAGGATCCACCAGGCCTGCCAGGCGCGAGGATCGGCCTGGAACTGCAGGCCCTCGCCGAAGGCCCCGAAGGTCTCGGCGGCGCGCCAGCCGTCGAGCGGCGCGCCGAAGCCGGGGCGCAGGGCGTACCCGGTGAGCGAGAGCCAGGTGCGCTCGTGCTCGGCGCTGCGCCGCCGGCGCGCCATCCCGGCGTGGAGCGCGGCCCACAGCTCGCGCAGGAGCGCGACGTTCCACCCCTCGCGCGGGCCGAGCACCCTCTCGAGCGCCCGCGACAGGCCCTTCACGTCACGGCGCTCCACCGGGGCCGGCCTCTTCCCGAAGGCGAGCTCGACCAGCGCCCGCGCCTCCCCGAAGCGGCGCGGCAGGGGGACCACCTCGGAGGGCGCCCCGCCCTCGTCGGCGGCCTCGCCTCGCAGACCGAACTCGAGCTTCCAGCGCGCGTCGCGATCCTCCGCCACGCAGAAGACCTCGAGGGTGCCGATCTCCGTCAGCGCGGCGCGCAGCCGCACCGGCACCTCGGCCCGACCGCCGGCCTGCGACCGGAGGACCGCCTGCACCGGCGGGAGGGCCCGGAACGACGCGTCGTCGATCTCGACCAGGTCGCCCGGCCGCTCGAAGCGGGCGCGCGTGGTGGCGTAGAGCGGGAAGCGGACGGGCCGGTCGAGGAGGAGCGCGAAGGTGCGGGGCACGTCCACGGCGGTGCCCTCCTCCTGGTGCCGCGGGACGAGGCAGAGCGCGCGGGGCCGGTCGCCGGGCGCGTCCACGCCCACGAACCACGCCCGTGGCGTCCCGCCGCCGATGCGCAGCCCGCGGCCGCGGCGCACCAGCGCGTGGTGCGCCGCGCCGCGGGCCACCGCGACGTCGAGCCGATCCGCGGCGAGCAGCGCGACGGGCGGCGCCCCCGGGAACCAGGAGGAGATCACCTCGCGCAGCCGCTCGCGCACCTCGACCGGCGTGAAGAGCCCGCCGTTGAGGAGGAGGGCGTCGGGGCGAGGCAGCGCCGCCGGTCGCCCGGTCGCCTCCGCCACCTCCGCGGCGTGGTCGCGCAGGAAGGCCAGCGCGTGGCGCGTCACGGCCGGCTCCGGCTCGTAGGGGAGGCCCAGCTCCAGCAGCGCCGCGCGGCCGGTGCGGCGGGGGAGATCGGCCGGCCCGGCCCGCGGGAAGAACCCGTCGAGGAGCACGGCGCGGACCTCCTCCGCCGCGAGCTCGCCCGAGAGCGTCCCGCCCACCAGCCGGCTCCCGCGGCCGGGGACGGTGACCGTCAGGCGCGCGGGGC
This sequence comes from Myxococcales bacterium, assembly GCA_021784995.1. Next base: position 3,092 of record JAJYHA010000387.1, on the reverse strand, counting down.
CGTCGGCGGAGAGGAGGCGCTCCTTGGCGTCGCGGCAGGCCTGGACGAGCAGCGACCACTGCACCGCGTCGAGGCGGGTCCCCATCCGCTCCTCGAGGAGGCGGGCCAGGGTGGCGTCGACGTTGTCGCCGCCGAGGAGGAGGTGATCGCCCACCGCGAGGCGCGACAGCGCCGGGACCCCGTCCCGCGTCGAGGCGTGGATGAGGGTGAAGTCGGTCGTGCCGCCGCCGACGTCGCAGACCAGGATCAGGCGGCGATCGCCCAGCGCCGCGGCGAGGGCGTCCCCGTGCCGCGCCGCGAAGTCGTGGAAGGCCGCCTGCGGCTCCTCGAGCAGGGTCACCCGGGGGAGGCCGGCGTCGTGGGCGGCGCGCAGCGTCAGCTCGCGCGCCACCTCGTCGAAGGAGGCCGGCACGGTGAGGACGAGCTCCTGCTCCTCGAGCGGGTGCTCGGGGAAGCGGTGGCCCCAGGCGCTGCGGAGGTGCCCGAGGTAGAGGGCCGAGGCCGCGACGGGCGAGAGGCGCGGGACGCCCTCGGGAGCGCCCCAGGGCAGGATGTCGGCGGTCCGGTCCACGCGCGGGTGGCTCAGCCAGCTCTTGGCCGACGCCACCAGGCGCCCCGGGACGCGCGCGCCCTGGAGGCGGGCCAGCTCGCCGACCACCACCGCCGGCTCGCCCCAGGGCAGCCGGCGCGCGCCGGGCGGCAGCTCGTGCTCGCTGGGGAGGTAGGCGGTGGAGGGGAGGAGCCGCCGCTCGGCCACCTCGCCCGGCGCGACGAGCTGCGGGACGGGGAGCAGGGTCGCGCCCGCCTCCTCCGCGCTGTCGGCGGCGAGGTCGACGTAGGCGACCGCGCTGTTCACGGTGCCCAGGTCGATCCCGACCAGGAAGCGCGCCGCCGAGCCCCCGCTCATCGCCCGCCGGCGCCGAGCCCGGCGGGCTCGCCGCGCACGCTCAGCTCCACCTTCCACGCGCGACCCGAGGGGTCGGCGCACTCCAGCTCGAGGGTGCCCACCTCGGTCACGTGCGCGCGGAGCGCGACGGGCACCACCGCGCCCGCCTCCTTCCCCTCGGCCGGGAGGGTGGTCTCGACGGGCGGCAGCTCCTCGAGCTCCGCCTCGCGCTCCACCACCGTCCCGACGCGGTCGTCCCGGCGGTTCGCCGACGAGAAGAAGCGGAAGCGCGTCGGCTCTCCCACCACGACGCCGAGGGCGCGCGCGGGCAGCTCCACCCGCGTCCCCTCCTCCATTCCCATGGGCGCCACGCAGAGCGCCTCCACCGGCGGCGGCAGCCCGGGGACGGCCGGCATCGCCGTCTCCACGCCGACGTAGTAGGCGCGCGCGGTCCCGCCCCGGATGCGGATGCCCCGGCCGCCGCGGACCCGGCCGAAGGTGGCGGCCCCCTTCGCCACGGCGAGGTCGAGGTCGATCCCGGGCAGCTCCCGCGGGGGCCGTCCGCCCTCGGCCGTCACCCAGCCCGTCAGCACCTCGAGGATGCGGTCCTTCAGCTGGGGGGCCTTCATGACGCCGCCGTTGAAGAGGACGGCCGTCGGGTGGAGGAAGCCGCCGCGCTCCGGAGGGCCGGCGCCGCCCTCGACGCCGCGCCGGTGGCGGGTGAGGAACCAGGCCAGGTGGCGCGTGATGGCCGGGTCGGAGGCGTAGGGGAGCCCGAGCGTGGTGAGCGCGGTGCGCCGCTGCACGGCCGGGCGGGCGTCCGGGCCGACGCGGGGCAGGAAGCCCTCCACCAGGGTGCCGACCAGATCCTCCTGCGTCAGCTCCGTGCGCAGCGCCCGGCCCACGAGGCTGGCGCCGCGCCCCGGCACCGCCACCGGGAGCGAACTCCTGGCGGCGTCGGCGAACAGCGCCTCCTTCGCCTGGCGGGCTCCGTGCGTCAGCGCGAGGAGCTGCCAGCGGTCGATGACCTTGCCCGCGCCGGCCAGCTTCTGCTCCAGCCGGTGCGCGAGGGCGAGGTCCATGTTGTCGCCGCCGAGCAGGATGTGATCGCCGACCGCGACCCGCTCCAGCGCGAGGTCGCCGCCCCGGTCCGCCACCGCGATGAGGCTGAAGTCGGTGGTGCCGCCGCCCACGTCCACCACCAGGATGAGGTCGCCCGGGTGCACCAGCGCGCGCCAGCCCTCGCCGGCCGCCTCCACCCAGGCGTAGAGCGCCGCCTGGGGCTCCTCCAGCAGCACGAGGTCGGGCAGCCCGGCCATGCGCGCCGCCTCGACGGTGAGCTCCCGGGCGGCGGCGTCGAAGGAGGCGGGCACGGTGAGCGTGATCGCCTGCCGCTCGAGCGCCAGCGACGGATCGTCGCCCGCCATCGCGGCGTTCCAGGCGGCGCGGAGGTGCTCGAGGTACCGCGCCGACGCCGCCGGCGGCGAGAGCTTCGGCACCTCGTCCGGGCTCCCTGCGGGGAGCGTGGGGGCGCGTCGGTCCAGGGCGGGGTGGCTGAGCCAGCTCTTCGCGCTGCTCACGAGGCGGACGGGGGTGAGCGCGCCTCGCGCTCGCGCCAGCTCGCCGACCACCTCCCGCGCCTCCGGGTGCACCGGGGGCCAGGGCAGGGCGAGGTCGGCGTCGCCGAGCTCGGCGGGGTGAGGGAGGTAGAGGTAGGAGGGGAGGAGCGGTCGCGGCGCGACCTCCCCCGGCTGCACGAGCTGCGGGACGGGGAGGGCGCGGGGGGCGGCGCCCTCCTCGCCGAGGGGCAGGTAGGCCAGCGCCGAGTTGGTCGTTCCGAGATCGATCCCGACGGCGAACCGCGCGCTCACGACCCCCTCCACGGACGGCGCGGCGAGACCTTCACAGCTCCACCTCGGCGGGGGCGATCACGCGGGGGTCGTGCCCGGGTGGGATGGGCGGGAAGCTCGTCCGCCGGGCGCGCCAGCCGCGGTGGCGCAGGGTGCCGCGGAAGGGAGGGTCGCCGACGAGATTGCCCGAGAGGCGCACGGCGACCGGGTCGAAGCCCGGCGCGACGGTGACGCTCGCCCCCTCCGCCTCCCGGTAGACCGGCTCCAGCTCCACGTAGGTCAGCGTCTTGCGGCAGCCGGCGTGCACGGTGCGCGCCGCGGCGCCGATCTCGGAGTCGGTGAAGCCGTCCAGCTCC
>JAJYHA010000093.1 GCA_021784995.1 Myxococcales bacterium | reverse complement strand
GGCCTGATCGTCGACGCGGGGCGCTTCGACTGGGCGGCCTCGGGCAAGTTCCCCTTCTTCACGGAGCCGTCGCCGGGGTACCACGGGCTCGTCTTCAACGACGCCTTCGGGCCGAAGAGCTCCTTCGGCAACATCCAGTTCATCATCCGGGCGCGGGTCGAGGGCCTGCGCGACCTCGGCCCGGCCCTGTCGCCGTTCAACGCGTTCCTCCTGCTGCAGGGCCTGGAGACCCTCTCCCTGCGCGGCCAGCGCCACCTCGACAACGCGCTGGCGCTCGCGCGGTGGCTCGAGGGACACCCCCAGGTGGCGTGGGTGAACTACACCGGCCTGGAGCGGCATCCGCACCACGTGCGCGCCCGCAAGTACCTCCGCAACGGCTTCGGCGCGGTGTTCACCTTCGGCATCCGGGGCGGGCGCGAGGCCGGCAGGCGGTTCATCGACGCGGTGAAGCTGGCCTCCAACCTGGCGAACGTGGGCGACGCCAAGACGCTCGTGATCCACCCCGCCTCCACCACGCACCAGCAGCTCTCCGACGCGGAGCAGCGCAGCGCGGGCGTGACCCCGGATCAGATCCGGGTCTCGGTCGGGATCGAGCACATCGACGACATCCGCGAGGACTTCGAGGAGGCCTTCGCCGCGGCGCGATAGCGGCTACGCCCCCTGGTCGAAGAGCCAGGTCGAGAGGTAGCGCTCGCCGGTGTCGGGCAGCACGACCACGATCAGCTTGCCGGCGCTCTGCGGTCGCCGCGCGACCTCGAGGGCCGCCCAGACCGCCCCGCCGCAGCTGATGCCGCACAGGATCCCCTCCTCGCGGGCCAGGCGCCGCGCCACGTCGCCCGAGTCCTCGTTGGAGACGGTGATCACCTCGTCGAGGAGGTCGGTCCTGAGCACCTTCGGCACGAACCCGGCGCCCCAGCCCTGGATCTTGTGCGGCCCCGGCTTCCCGCCGGTGAGCACGGCCGAGTCCTTCGGCTCGGCCCCGATCACCCGGAGCCCCGGCCGGCGCGGCTTCAGGACCTCGGCCACGCCGGTGATGGTGCCGCCGGTCCCGATCCCGCCGACGAAGACGTCGACCTTCCCGTCGGTGTCGCGCCAGATCTCCTCGGCCGTCGTCCGGCGGTGGATCTCCGGGTTGGCCGGATTCTCGAACTGCTGGAGGACCAGGTACCGCCGATCGCCCCGCGCCAGCTCCTCGGCGCGGGCGATGGCCCCGTTCATCCCCTCGGCGCCGGGCGTCAGGATCAGCTCCGCCCCGAACGCCTTCAGCAGCTTGCGGCGCTCCACGCTCATGGTCTCGGGCATGGTGAGCACGATGCGGTAGCCCTTGGCGGCGGCCGCGAAGGCGAGGCCGATCCCGGTGTTGCCGCTGGTCGGCTCGAGCAGGATGGTGTCGGGGCGAATCCTCCCCTCCCGCTCGGCGGCCTCGATCATCGAGACGCCGATGCGGTCCTTGACCGAGGAGCAGGGGTTGAAGCTCTCGAGCTTCGCGACCACGGTCGCGCCGAGGCCGCGGGTGAGCTTGTTGAGCCGGACCAGCGGCGTGTTGCCGATGGTCTTCGTGACGTCCTCGTGGATGCGCATGGCGTGACTCCTCTGGCTGGCCCGGCGGTGCGCACGCCGGCGCACGGGTCGAGCGGGTTGCGTCCGTTATAACGGAAGCTCCGCCCGGCGCAAGGCCGCCGGCGGGGACCTGAGGTAATGTCGGGTGGTGCTCCGCCTCCGCTCCAGCCCGCGGGCCCTCGTGCTGGCCGTCCTCGGCGCCGCCGTCGTGGCGGCGCTCGCCGGGGCGCTCTCCGTGCGCCTCCACGCCCGCGAGGAGCGGCGGCTCCTCGAGGACCGCGCGGCGACCCTGGCCGACGCCGTGCAGAGCTCGCTGGCCGAGGCCATGGACCAGCACCGGCCCGCCACCATGGGGCCGATCGTGGACGCGGTCCGGCGCACCGAGGGCGTCGCGGCCATCGCCGTCACCGACCGGGAGGGCAACGTCCGCCGCGGCGCCGGCGAGGCCCCGACCCGGATCGCGGTGCCCGGGCGGGACGTCTTCGTCTGGGGCGAGGGGCGGCTGACGCTCCGGCGCCCGGTCCCCAACGGGCCCTCGTGCCGGCGCTGCCACGGCGAGGCGCCCGTCAACGGCGCCATCCTGGTCTCGCTCGACACCTCCGCGCTCACGCCCCGGCTGGCCCGCACCGCGCGCAGCGTCGCGCTCCTGGCGGGTGCCGCCGTGCTGGCGACGCTGGCGGCCGCCGCGCTGATCCACCGGGCCCGGGCCCAGGCGGCGCTGGCGCGCGAGCAGCGGGAGGCGGCGCGGATGCGCCTGCAGGCGCTGGTCGACTCCATGGCCGACGGCGTCATCTTCATCGACGCGGACGACCGGGTGGCGCTCGTCAACCGCGCCGCCACGGCGCTCCGGAACCTGAGCGGCGGCCCCGGGCGGTCCGTGCGCGACTGCCACCCGCAGGCCGCGCACGCCATGCTCGAGCGCGTGATGGGCTGGCTGCGGGAGGGACAGGACACCGGGCCCGCCCACTCCATCATCAAGGAGAAGGAGGGGCGCTGGGAGACGACCTACGCCCCCGTCCGCGCGCCCGACGGCAGCTACCTGGGCGTGGTGATGGTGACGCGCGACATCGCCGACCGGCGCAACCTGGAGCGGCGCCTGCTCGACGCCGAGCGGCTGGCGGCGGTGGGCCAGATGTCGGCCCAGGTGGCGCACGAGCTGCGCAACCCGCTCAACGCCATCACCGGCGCCGCCCAGTACCTGCGGCGGATCCTGCCCGGCCACGCCGAGGTGAGGGAGTACGCCGAGCTGATCGACGGCGAGGTCACGCGGGTGAACCGCTTCGTGGAGGAGCTCCTGAAGGTGGCGAGCCCGGCCAACCCCACCTTCCGGCCCAGCGCGATGAGCAAGGTGCTGGGCGAGGCGGCGCGCCGCGCGGCGCTGGCGCGGGCGCTGGCGGCCGACGCGGTCCGGCTCGAGGTGGCCCGCGGGCTCCCGGTGCTCGACCTCGACCCGGGGATGATCATGGAGGCGGTGGTGAACCTGCTCGACAACGCGTTCGACGCGGGCGGCGGCGCGCCGCCGGAGCTGGCGGCGCGCTTCGAGGGCGACGGCGGCGAGGGCGCGATCGTGGTGGAGGTCCGCGATCGGGGCTGCGGGATCCCGGACGAGCAGCTCGACGAGGTGACGCGCCCCTTCGTCACCACCAAGGCGCGCGGGACGGGCCTGGGCCTCGTCATCGTGACCCGCGCCGCGGAGCAGCACCGGGCCCACTTCGCGCTGGCGGCGCGCGAGGGCGGCGGCACGGTGGCCACGCTCCGCTTCCCGGTACGGACCGTGCGCGACCCGGCCGCGGCGGAGGTGGCCTCGTGACGCCGGGCGCCGGCGGAGCCGCCCCCGACGTGGTGCTGCTGGTCGACGACGACCCGGCGACCCGCAAGGTGGCGCGCGCCAACCTGGCCCTGGAGGGCTTCGAGGTGATCACCGCCGCGGGCGCGGTGGAGGCGCTCGCGAGGCTGGCCGAGGCCGACCCGCTGGCGCTCGTCTCGGACCTCAAGATGCCGGACCGGGACGGGCTGGCGCTCATGGACGAGGTGCACGCGCTCCGTCCCGCGCTGCCCGTCGTGCTGGTGACCGGCCACGCCACGGTGGAGAACGCGGTGGCGGCCATGCGCCGCGGCGCGCTGCACTACCTCACCAAGCCCATCCGTTACGACGAGCTGGCGCTCGTGCTGCGCCACGCCGTGGCGGGCGAGCGCTCCCGCCGCGAGCTGCTCCGGCTGCGCGGCGAGCTGGAGCGCGCCGCCGGCTTCGACGCGATGGTGGGCGCCTCGCCCGAGCTGCGGCAGGTCTTCTCGCTGGTCGAGCAGGTCGCGCCGGCCGACGCGACGGTGCTCATCCGCGGCGAGACGGGGACGGGGAAGGAGCTGGTGGCGCGGGCCCTGCACCGCCGCTCGCCGCGCCGCGATCGCCCGTTCGTGGGGGTGAACTGCTCGGCGGTGCCCCGCGAGCTGATGGAGAGCGAGTTCTTCGGCCACGAGCGCGGCTCCTTCACCGGCGCCAGCGCGCGGCGCATCGGCCGGTTCGAGCAGGCGGACGCGTCCACCCTCTTCCTCGACGAGGTGGGGGAGCTCGACCTGGCGCTCCAGGCCAAGCTCCTGCGCGTCCTGCAGGAGAAGGAGATCGTCCGGGTCGGCGGCGAGCGCTCCGTCCGCGTGGACGTGCGCATCGTCGCGGCGACGAACCAGGACCTGGAGGCGCTGGTCCAGGCCGGGCGGTTCCGGGAGGACCTCTACTACCGCCTGAACGTGATCCCCATGCGCCTGCCGCCCCTGCGCGAGCGCCCGGCCGATCTGCCCCTGCTCATGGAGCACTTCCTGCACGGGTTCGCGGCGCGGTACGGGAAGGCGCCGCCGCCCGCGCCGCCCGAGCTGCTCGCCGCCGCCCGCGACTACCCGTGGCCCGGCAACGTCCGCGAGCTGCGGAACCTGTGCGAGCGCGCCGTCCTCATCGGCTGGACTGCGGTGGCGCCCATCCTCACGAGCGCTCCCCGCGCGCCCTCCTCGCTCGCCGCCTTCGCCGACATGGAGGCGCCGCTGCTCGAGGCACGCGCCGCGCTGGTGGACCGCTTCGAGCGCGAGTACCTGGTCCGCCTGCTGCGTCGGCACCACGGCAGGATCGGCGAGGTGGCGCGGGCGGCCGGGATCGCGGAGCGCAACCTGTACGAGAAGATGAAGCAGCACGGCCTCTCGCGCGAGGACTATCGCTGAAGCGCCGCCCTCCGGGCGCGCGGTCGGGTGGCCCGGCAGGGCGCCTACCCACGCCGCGGCGGGCGCGGCAAACGGCCGCACCGGATGGCCCCGTCCGGATCCTCGGATCCGGGGATCCGTCCGGTCGCGCGCCGCGCCTCCCACCGCGCCGGTGCCTTTCGGATTCCGCGCCGTTTCGCCGCGCCGCAGCGACCCGCGCGCCTGGTACCGCTCTTGCTTCGGGCGCGAGCGGCAACCCACGAGGCCTCCATGAAGACGAGTCGCGGCATGTCCCTCTTCCCGATCCCGCTCGCGCTCGCCGCCGTGGCTGGGGTGACGGCCGGGATCGGCGCCTACGCCTTCCACTACGCGAAGGGCTCGTCCTACCTGGGCAACGATCCCGCCACCTGCGCCAACTGCCACGTGATGGCGAGCCACTACGCCGGCTGGCAGGCGGCGCCGCACCACCGGGTGGCGACCTGCAACGACTGCCACACGCCAGCGGGACCCGTCTCGAAGTACGTGGTGAAGGCGATCAACGGCTACCACCACTCGATGGCCTTCACTCTGGGCGGCTACCCGGAGGCGATCCGGGCCCGGCCCGAGAGCAGGGCGATCGTCGAGGCGAACTGCCGCCGCTGCCATCGCGACCTGGTCGAGGACGTCGCGCACGGCGGGGACGTCTCGTGCGTCCGCTGCCACGCCTCCGTCGGCCACCTCCGCTGACCACCTCTCACGCCGTCCCGAAACGAACGGAAGGAGCACCTCATGTCCGCCGACCCCCAGCCCCGGAAGAACCGCGGGCTCCTCGTCGCCCTCGTCACCGGCGTGTTCGCCCTGGTGGCGGTCGGCGCCGCGGCGCTGCTCGTGAACATCAGCGAGCGCAAGACCGAGGCCCGGCACGCCTACGTCAAGGTGGTCGAGGTCACCGAGAACGACACCGATCCGGAGAAGTGGGGCAAGAACTGGCCCCGGGAGTACGACGACTACCGGCGCACCGCCGAGCGCACCGCCACCAAGTACGGCGGCGGGGCCGGCACCTCCGAGGGCGAGCTGCCGCCGGAGAAGGCCGACCGGGACCCCTGGCTGAAGCGCGTCTTCGCCGGGTACCTGTTCGCGGTGGACTACCGCGACCGCCGCGGCCACGCCTACATGCTCTCGGACCAGGAGGCCACGAAGCGGAACCTGCCCGCCGAGGGGAAGCAGTCGGGCAACTGCCTCCACTGCCACACCTCGATCATTCCCCTCTACAAGAAGCTGGGGAAGGAGGCCGCGCCGCAGGCGAGCGAGGCCGACCAGCTCCAGGCCGGCCTCGCGAAGGTGGGGGAGATGGGGTACTGGGACGCCTACCGGGCCCTCGGCCAGCTGGCGGGCAAGGACGGCAAGCCGCACCCGGTCTCCTGCGTCGACTGCCACGACCCGGCCTCGATGGAGCTGCGCGTGACCCGCCCGGCCTTCATCGCCGGCATCCAGAAGCTCGCCGCCTCCCGGGCCGACGTGCCGCACCTCCCCTCCATCGAGCGCTGGCGCAAGGGGGACCGCCGCAAGCCGTACGACCCCAACCTGGACGGGACTCGCCAGGAGAAGCGCGCCTACGTGTGCGGCCAGTGCCACGTCGAGTACTTCTGCGGCAAGGGGATGACGGTCTTCTTCCCCTGGGGCGAGGGGCTCAAGGTCGAGCAGATGGAGCACCTCTACGACAACATGCAGGTGAAGGGGCAGCGGTTCAAGGACTGGACGCACGCGGAGACCGGCTTCGACGTCCTGAAGGCGCAGCACCCGGAGTTCGAGGTGTGGAGCCAGGGCATCCACGCGCGGAGCGGCGTGACCTGCGTGGACTGCCACATGCCCTACAAGCGCGAAGGCGCGCAGAAGATCTCCGACCACTGGGTCCGGAGCCCCCTGCTGCAGCCGAACCGCGCCTGCGGCGCCTGCCACCCCTACGGTGACGACGAGCTGAAGGCCCGCGTGATCGCCATCCAGGACCGCCACTTCGCGCTGCTGACGCGCGCCGGCCAGGCCAACGTGGCCATGCTGGACGCCATCGTGGCGGTGCGGAAGCCCCACGACGACCGGGCCCGCGAGGCCGCCGCCGCCAAGGCGCGCGCGGCGCTGGAGCCGCAGGAGGCCTTCCGCAAGGCGGCGCCCGCGGAGCAGGAGAAGATGCTGGCCGCCGAGGTGAAGGCGAACCTGCTCGTCGCCTGGCGCGCGGAGGTCGATCGCACGCCGGCGCTCAAGGAGCTGGAGGAGCTGCAGCGCGCCGCGCAGTGGCGCCTCGACTTCGTGGCGGCGGAGAACTCGATGGGCTTCCACGCGCCGCAGGAGCTCGGCCGCATCCTGGCCGAGTCGATCGACCTCGCGCGCCAGGCGCAGGTGAAGGCGGCGCAGCTCGGAGGCGGGATGACCGCCGCGGTGACGCCCGCCGCGCTGCACCGTTAGCGGCCTCGACGGCCGGGGGAGACGAGCATGCGCACGCGCACGCGGTGGTGGGCGGCGGCGGCCCTCGTGGCGCCGATCCTCGCGCTGGTCCTCGGGGGCGCGGCCTGCGCCGGCGCGGGGAGGGCGCAAGCCCCCGCGGCGGCCGCCCCCCCGGCCGCCGCGCGCCACCCGGAGGTGGACGCCGGCCTCGACACCTGCGCCGGCTGCCACGCGCAGGCCACCCCGGCCGTCGCCACCGCCTGGCGCGACGGCCGCCACGGCATGGCGCTGGTCGGGTGCTTCGTCTGTCACGGCTCGACCGGGACCGACTTCGTGGCGCGCCCGCCGGCGAGCTCGTGCCGGAGCTGCCATCCGATCCAGGCGGCCTCGACGACGCGCGACGGGATCACCCGGAGCTGCTTCGAGTGCCACCCCCCGCACGCGCTCCACGTGCAGGGCCAGACCTCGCCCCACGCGTCGAAGGAGGCACACCCATGACCGTGAGCCGCCGCGACTTCCTGAAGGCCACCGCCGCCGCCTCGGCCCTCTCCGCGCTGGGGGCGCGCGCCGACGCGCGCGCCGCGGACGGCGACACCCGGTGGGTGAAGAGCGTCTGCCGCTACTGCGGGACGGGCTGCGGGCTGTACGTCGGCGTCCGCGGCGGGAAGGTGGTGGCGGTCCAGGGCGACAAGGAGGACCACAACGCCGGCTTCCTCTGCCTGAAGGGCTTCCTGCTGCCCGGGATCATGGACGCGCCCGACCGGGCGCTGCACCCGCTCGTCCGCAGGGGCGACCGGCTCCTGCAGGCGAGCTGGGACGAGGCGATGGGCCTCGTCGCGTCGCGGTTCCGGGACGCGATCGACCGCTTCGGCCCGGACGCGGTCGGCTTCTACGGCTCCGGCCAGGCGCTGACCGAGGAGACCTACGTCGCGAACAAGCTCTTCAAGGCGGGGCTTCGCACCAACAACGTGGACGGGAACCCGCGGCTCTGCATGGCCAGCGCGACGGCGGGGTACGTGACGACCTACGGCAAGGACGAGCCGATGGGTTGCTACGAGGACATCGATCACGCCGACCGGTTCCTGATCGTCGGCTCCAACACCGCCGAGGCGCACCCGATCCTCTTCCGCCGCATCGTGCAGCGCAAGGAGCACGGGACCGGCGTCAAGGTCGTCGTCCTCGATCCACGCCGCACGCCCACCGCGCGCATCGCCGACCTCCACCTCTCGTTCACGCCCGGAACCGACCTGGCGATCCTCAACGCCCTCGCGCACGTGCTGGTCCGGGAGCGCCTGGTGGACGAGGCCTTCCTGCGCGACCACGTCGCGTTCGGCGAGGGGGCCGAGGCCAACCGGACGCGCGCCGACTACGAGCGCTTCCTCGAGCCCTTCACGCCGGCCGCCGCGGCGGCGCTCTCCGGCTGCCGCGCCGAGGACATCGTCACCGCCGCGCGCTGGTTCGGCGAGCGGGGACGCACGGCCATGTCGATGTGGACCATGGGCCTCAACCAGCGCACCAAGGGCGTCTGGGCCAACAACCTGGTCCACAACCTCCACCTGCTGACCGGCAAGATCGGCCTCCCGGGCTCGACCCCGCTCTCGCTCACCGGGCAGCCCAACGCCTGCGGCGGGGTGCGCGACGGCGGCGCCCTCTCGCACCTGCTCCCGTACGGACGCCTGGTCACCAACGAGAGGCACCGGGCCGAGATGGAGCGCCTGTGGGGCGTGCCGGCCGGGACCCTCGCGCCGCGGCCGGGCCTCCACGCGCTGCGGCTGTTCCAGGCCCTCGACGAGGGCAAGCTCAAGTGCCTGTACGTGATGTGCACGAACCCCGGCCAGTCGCTCCCCAACGTCAACCGCTACCGCAGGGCGATGCGGCGCGAGGGCGCCTTCGTGGTCACGTCGGAGGCGTACCACCCCACGCGCACCAGCGAGCTGGCCGACGTGGTGCTGCCGGCGGCGCTCTGGGCCGAGAAGGAGGGCGTGTACGGTTGCACGGAGCGGAGGTACCAGCTCCTCGAGCGCGCCGTGGCGCCGGCGGGCGAGGCGCGCCCGGACTTCGACATCCTGTGCGACCTGGCGCGGCGGCTGGGCCAGGGCGCGCTCGTGCCGTACCGGGGCCCTTCCGACGCGTGGGAGGAGATCCTCCGGGTGGCGAAGGGGACCGCCTACGACTTCTCGGGCATGACCCGCGAGCGCCTGCGGCAGGCGCACGGGCTGCTGTGGCCGCTCCCCGCCGAGGGCCACCCCGGGACCCGGCGCCGGTACGTGCGGGGCGAGGATCCGCTGGTCCCGGCCGACCACCCGCAGCGCATCCTCTTCTACGGGCGGCCCGATCACCGGGCGGTGATCTGGCTGCGGCCCCAGAAGCCGCCGGAGGAGGTCGTGGACGCGGGCTTCCCGACCTACCTGACCACCGGGCGCGTCATCGAGCAGTGGCACACCGGCACCATGACGCGGAAGTGCAAGGAGCTGCAGCACGCCAACGCCGAGGCGCTGCTCGAGCTCCACCCGCAGGACGCGGCGCGGCTTGGGATCGCGAGCGGCGACCGCGTGCGCGTGACCTCGCGCCGCGGCGCCGAGGTGTTCCGGGCCCGGGTCACCGACGGCGCGCGGGCGGGGCTGGCCTTCCTGCAGATGCACGACGCGGATCACATGTGCAACGTGGTGACCATCGACGCCGTCGATCCCGTCTCGAACCAGCCCGAGTTCAAGATCTGCGCGGTGCGGCTGGAGAGGGCCTGAGGCGGGGCCGACGGTGATCGCGGGCGTCCTCATCGAGACGGCGCCGGGCGCGGAGCCCCGGGTGGCGGCGCGCCTCCTCCGCGTCGAGGGCCTCTCCCTCTGCGGCGGCGACGGCCACCGGCGCATCGCCGCGGTGCTCGAGGTGGACGACGGCGCCGCGCTGGAGCGGATGGTGGAGCGCCTGGTGGCGGAGGACGAGGCGATCCTGGGGATCTTCCCGACCTACGTCGGGGCCGTCCGCGACGCGCCATGAGGCGCTCCGCGGCCGCGCTGCTGCGGCGGGCGCTGCTGCACGCGCCGCTCCGTCCGCCGGGCGCCCTCGACGAGGCCTCGTTCGACGCGCTCTGCATCCGGTGCGGGCGCTGCGTCGAGGTCTGCCCCTACCACGCGCTGCGCCCGGCCGGGCCGGGCGCTGGCGCAGGCATGGGGACACCGGCGATCGTCCCGCGCCGCGAGCCGTGCTGGCTCTGCATGAGGTGCCCCCCCGTCTGCCCCACCGGCGCGCTGCGGCCCATCCACGACCCGCGCCGGGTCGACATGGGCCGCGCGCGCGTGCTCACCGACCGCTGCTACGCCTTCCAGGGCGTGCTCTGCCGCACCTGCCTCGACGCCTGTCCGCTCCAGGGCGAGGCCATCGGGCAGGACGCCCTGCTGCGACCGGCCGTCACCGATCGGTGCGTCGGCTGCGGCCTGTGCGAGCGGCGCTGCCCGGCGGAGGAGAGCGCCATCCGCGTGGTGCCCCGCGGAGCCCGGCCGTGACCGGCGCCGCGCTCCGGGCCCGGGGTCCCCGCCGGCTCTCGCGCTGGCGCCGCGCCACGCAGGCGACCTTCGCGATCGGCTTCCTGCTCCTGCCCCTCGCCGGCACCCCCGCCCTGGCGGGGACCCTCGTCGCGCTGCGGATCGGGCCCGCCGACCTCGTCGAGCCGGCCACGGCGCTCTCCGCCATGGCGGCCGCTCGCAGCGCGCCGTGGCGGCTGCTCGCCGGGGCGCTCCCGCTCGCCCTGCTGGCCGCGGCGCTCGGGCCCGTCTTCTGCTCCTGGGCCTGCCCGTTCGGCCTCCTCTCCGAGCTCCTCGATCGCGCGCTGCGCCGCCGCCATCGCTGGACGGGCGACCCGCCCCGCGCCGCCCGGGCCGCGCGGCGGGGACTCCTGGTGGCGCTGCTCTCCGCCTCGCTCGTCCTCGCGGTGCCCCTCGCCGCGCTGCTCGCGCCACCCCGGCTCGTCACGGCGTTCCCGCTCGAGCTGCACGCCGCCCGCGCCCTGCCCCAGGTGACGGCGCTCCTGCTCGCGCTCGCCCTGGTCGTCGACCTCGCGGTGCCGCGCCGGGTCGTCTGCCGCGTGCTCTGCCCGGCGGGCACGCTGGCCGCCCTCCTGCGGACGCGCCGGACGATGGGCCCGCGCCTCCACCCGGCGCGCTGCCGGTGCGGGGAGGGCGCCCCGTGCTTCGCCCTCTGCCCCTGGGGCGTCGACCCGCGCACCCCCGGGCGCCTCGAGGGCTGCACGAGCTGCCTCGACTGCGTCGATCGGTGCCCGACGGGAGCGCTCTCCGTCGCCCCGCCCGGGCGGCTGCGGGACGGCGCCCCGGCGGCCGAGGCGCCCCACGGCGCGTGGCGGCGCGATCAGTACGCGTGCGCCCCGTGCTCCCCCGCGCGAACCTTGCCCCGGAAGACCCAGTAGACGAGCCCGGTGTACCCGATCACGAAGGGCATCCCGAGCGCGGCGATGATGGCCATGTTGCGCAGGGTGGCCGGCGTGCTGGAGCCGTTGCGGACGGTGATCGAGAGGTCGGGCGAGAGGGTGGACGGGATCAGGTTGGGCCACTGCGCCAGCCCGAAGAGGCAGACCAGCGCGACGATGGTGATGGCCGACGACACGAAGGCCTGGCCATGGCGCCGCAGGTAGGCGGCGCGGGGGACGTTGGCCGCCGCGAGCACGTTCGCCACCACCAGGGCCCAGGCCCAGGGCGCCTGCACGAACCCCGCCGTGGCGTGCGGGACGCTCACCAGCGCGACGGTGGTGGTGAGGAAGTAGAGCACGAAGAAGAGGCCCGCCGCCGACCAGACCCAGCGCCGGACCTTCTCCTGCAACTCGCCCTCGGTCTTGACGAGGAGCCAGACGGCGCCGTGCAGCGTGAAGAGCGAGAGCGCGAGGAGCCCGACCAGCAACGGGAAGGGCGTGAGCAGCCGCAGGATCGGGACGTGCGCCTCACCGCGCGCGTCGATCGGGAGGCCGATCATGAGGCTCGCCACCGCGGCGCCGAAGACCACGGGCGAGAGCGCGCTGGCGAGGAAGAAGGCGACGTCCCAGGTGCGGCGCCAGCCCGGCGCGGCGTGGCGGCTGCGGAACTCGATGGCCACCGCGCGGAAGATGAGGGCCAGGATGAGCACCATCAGCGGCGTGTAGAGCGCGCTGAAGGCGGCGGCGTAGGCGCGCGGGAAGGCCGCGAACAGGGCGCCGCCGAAGGTGACCAGCCACACCTCGTTGCCGTCCCACACCGGGCCGATGGCGTTGAGCAGGACGCGCCGCTCGCCGTCGCCGCGCGTCAGGATGTAGAGCGTGCCGACACCGAGGTCGAAGCCGTCGAGCACCGCGTAGCCGGCGAGCAGCAGGCCCAGCAGCCCGAACCAGAGGATCTGGAGATCCATCACGCCCTCCCGCCGCGGGCCAGGTGCCCGCGACCGGGCTCCTCGTACGCCGCCGCCACGTCCAGCAGGTCCTCGCCCCGCGCCGGCCCCGGCGCCTCCTCCGCAGGCGGTCCCGCCTGGATCTTCGCGTTCATGACGTAGATCCAGACCAGCCCCAGCCCCACGTAGACGAGGCCGAAGAGGATCACCGAAGAGAGGATCTGATCGGCCGAGACGGCGGGCGAGAAGGAGTGCTCGGTCCGCAGCAGCCCGTAGACCGTCCACGGCTGCCGGCCCGCCTCGGCCACCACCCACCCGAGCTGGTTCGTCGCGTAGGGGCCGACCACGGCGAGCACGAAGACCCAGAGCAGCCAGCGCCGCCTGAAGAGCGCGCCCCGGCGATGCTGCCAGAGGCCGTAGAGGGTGAGGAGGACGAAGGCCGTCCCGAGCCCCACCATGGCGTGGAACGCGTGGAAGGGCACCGCCACGGGCGGACGGTCGGCCGGCGCGACGGAGTCGAGGCCCGGCACCGGGGCGTCGGGCCGTCCGTGGAGCATGAGCGAGAGGCCACCCGGAACCCCCACCCCGAACGCGACCCGGTGCTCGCGCTCGAGCGGGACGCCGAGCAGGTGCAGGTCGGCCGGGCCGTCGCGGAAGTGGCCCTCCATCGCGGCCAGCTTCGCCGGCTGGTACCGCGCCACGACGCGGGCGCTCTGGTCGCCCGTCAGCAGCAGCAGCACGGAGAAGAGGGCCGCGAACGGCAGCGCGACGGAGAAGCTGCGGCGCGCGAACTCCTCGTGGCGCCCGTGGAGCAGGTACCAGGCCGAGATCGAGAGGACGAAGAAGGCCCCGAGCACGTAGGCGCCGTTCAGGGTGTGGAGCAGCCTCCCCACCGTGGAGGGGTTCAGCACCGCGTCCCAGAAGCCGGTGATCTCCGCGTGCCGGGCGGCGCCCTCGCCCACCAGCCGGTAGCCGGCCGGGGTCTGCTGCCAGCTGTTCGCGACGATGATCCACACCGCGGAGAAGACGGAGCCCACCGCCACCAGCACCGCCGAGACGAAGTGCGTCCGCGCCGAGACCCGGTCCCAGCCGAAGACGAGCACGGCCAGGAAGCCCGACTCGAGGAAGAAGGCGAAGATGCCCTCCGCGGCCAGCGCCGAGCCGAAGATGTCGCCCACGAAGGTCGCGTAGCGCGACCAGTTCGTCCCGAACTGGAACTCCATCACGACGCCGGTGGCGACGCCGATGGCGAAGTTGACGGCGAAGAGCCCCGTCCAGAAGTGCGCGGCCTGGTGGTAGGTGGGATCCCCCGTGCGCAGGTGGCGCCAGAGCAGCACGGCGATGACGGCGGACAGGCCGATCGTCAGCGGCGGGAACAGGTAGTGGAACATGATCGTCAGCGCGAACTGCAGCCGCGACAGCATCAGCACGTCCATGAGCCCTCCGCGGCGCCGCGAGGCGCGACGCCGTGCTGATGCCTGCCGCATGCGCCGGATGACGGCGCCGGCCGTTTGGGGCTGTGCGCTCCGGCGCAGGCCCGCCGGGGGGGGTGACGCGATGGTCAGCGGCGCAGCGAGCGGAGGAAGCTCCGGCCGACGGCGGGCGCGACGCCGAAGAACTCGGAGACCGTGGCGCCGAGGTCGGCGAAGGAGCTGCGCACGCCCAGCGAGCCGCCCGCCGCGCCGGGCACGTGCACCAGCAGCGGGACGTACTCGCGCGAGTGATCGGTGGAGGGCGTGGTCGGATCGCAGCCGTGGTCCGCCGTCAGGGCCAGGACGTCGCCCACCCGGAGCCGCGACAGGATGGGCGGCAGGGCCCGGTCGAGCTCCTCCAGCGCGCGTGCGTAGCCGGGCGCGTCGTTGCGGTGGCCGTACAGCGTGTCGAAGTCGACCAGGTTCACGAAGACGAGCCCGTGCTCCACCGTCTCGACCAGGCGCTCGGTCCGGGCCAGGCCGTCGGCGTTCCCAGCCGTGTGGATCTCCTCCGTGACGCCCCGATGGTCGAAGATGTCCGGGATCTTCCCCACCCCGATCACCGGCACCCCGCGCTCCACCAGCGCCTCCAGCACGGTGCGGCCGGGGGTGGCGATGGCGAAGTCCCGCCGGTGGTAGGTCCGGACGTAGGCGCCCGGCGCGCCGACGAACGGGCGGGCGATGACGCGAGCGACCCGCCACGGGTCGAGCAGCCGGCGGGCGGCGCGGCACCACTCGTAGAGGCGCTCCAGCGGCACGGTCTCCTCGTGGCAGGCCACCTGGAACACGGAGTCGGCCGAGGTGTAGACGATCGGCTTCCCGGTCCGCTGGTGCTCCTCCCCCAGCTCCTGGATGATGGCGGTGCCGCTCGCCGCCCGGTTCCCGAGCGCGCCCGGCGCGCCCGTCTCCCGCAACCAGGGGTCGAGCAGCTCGGGCGGGAAGCCCCGCGGGAAGGTGCGCAGGGGCTCCTCGAGGAGCACCCCCATCATCTCCCAGTGGCCGGTGAGGGTGTCCTTCCCCTTCGACCGCTCCTGCATCTTGCCGAAGAAGCCCCGCGCGTCCGGATCGGGCGGCACGCCGGCCACCGCGGTCAGGTTGCCGAGGCCGAGCCGGCCCAGGTTGGGGAGCGCCAGCCCGCCCACCGCGCGGCTCGTGTTCCCGATGGTGTCGGCGCCCTCGTCGCCGTACTCGGCCGCGTCGGGGAGCGCGCCGCAGCCGGCGCTGTCGGCGACCACGATCACGAAGCGCCGCGGATCCATGACGAGCTTCTACAGCGCCCCGGTCACGATCGCCACGCCGGCGCTCGCGCCGATGCGGCTGGCGCCGGCGCACACCATGCGGAGCGCGTCGGCGGCGGTGCGGATCCCCCCGGAGGCCTTGACGCCCACGGCCTCGCCGGCGAGCCTCCGCAGGAGCGCCACGGCCTCCGCTGTCGCCCCACCCGGCCCGAACCCCGTGGAGGTCTTCACGTAGGCCGCGCCGGCCGCGATGGCCAGCGCGCACGCAGCGGCCTTCTCCGGGTCGTCGAGCGCCGCCGTCTCCAGGATCACCTTCACCCGCGCCGGCGCCGCGGCCGCCACCACCGCCTGGAGATCGTGGAGCGCGTCGCCGTGGCGTCGCGCCGCCAGCGCGGCCCGCGGGAAGACCAGGTCGACCTCGTCCGCGCCCGCCGCCGCCAGCCGCCGCACCTCGGCCACCCGCGCCCCGGTCGGCGCGTCACCCTGCGGGAAGTCGGCCACGGCCACGGCGAGCGGCCGGGCCGCGCCGCCCGAGGCGCGCAGCGCCTCCACCACCGCCCGCAGGTGGACCTCGCGCACGCAGACGCCCGCGAACCCGTGCTCCGCGGCCTCGGCGCAGGCGCGCTCCGCGTCGGCGCGGACGGCGTCGAGGCGGAGCACGGTCTGGTCGATGAGCGGCGCCAGATCGCGCGCCGACCGGATGGCGCCCGGCTCGAGCGCGGCACGCCGGTCGGCGCTCATGTCGAGCCGGCGCGCCGGGGCGGGGCGACCAGCGCGACCGGGACCTCGTCGGGCGGCTCGCAGGCGTCCGCCCCCTCCCCGTCCATCCAGGGATCGCCGCCCCGCGCGCCCCCCACGCGAGCCAGCAGGTCGCGGTCGAGGAGGTGCGAGGCGACCACCTTGCCCAGGGCGTTGAGCAGGTTCCCCTTCACGGCCCCGTGCTCGCGCGAGAGCTGCGCCAGCAGCTCCTTCACGCGGCGCCGCCGCAGGTTGGGCTGGGAGCCGCACAGGTCGCAGGGCACCACGGGGAAGGCCATGGCCGCCGCGAAGGCCGCGATGTCCTCCTCGGCGGCGTAGCACATGGGCCGGATCACCACGTTGCGCCCGTCGTCCGAGCGCAGCCGCGGCGGCATGCTCTTCAGCGCCCCGGCGTAGAGCGCGCTCATGAGCAGCGTCTCGATGAGGTCGTCCCGGTGGTGCCCGAGCGCGATCTTGGTGCACCCCATCTCCACCGCCGCGTTGTAGAGGATCCCGCGCCGCAGCCGGGAGCAGACGGGGCAGGTGGTCTTCCCGTCCGGGACCAGGCGCCTCACGATGGAGTAGGTGTCCTTGCGCAGCATCCGGTAGGGCACGCCCGTCGCCCGGAAGTGCCCCTCGAGCACGTGCGCGGGGAACCCGGGCTGCCCCTGGTCGAGGTTCACCGCCAGCAGGTCGAAATCGACCGGAGCCCGCTCGCGGAGGCGGAGGAGCAGGTGAAGCAGCCTGTACCTGTCCTTCCCCCCCGACACGGCCACCAGGATGCGGTCACCCTCCTCGATGAGGTCGAAGTCGTGGACGGCCCGCGCGGTGGCGCGGAGGAGGCGTCGCTCCAGCTTGGTCCGCTCGTCCATGACCGTCGTATAACACCCCCGGCCCCATTTTCCTTTGACGCTCCACGCGTCCCTGGGGTAAAGCGCCGGGCCTGAGCGAGAGGAGCCAATGCCAGCGAAGGATCACGGCGTCAAGCACACGTGCTGGAAGTGCGGCACGAAGTTCTACGACCTCAAGAAGGCCGATCCCACCTGCCCGAAGTGCGGCGCGGACCCGCGCGCCGCGCCCAGGGCGCAGCCGGCGGCGGAGCGGCGCAAGGCGGCCAAGGAAGCGGTCCCGGACGAGGTGGCCGATCCGCTGGAGGAGGTCGCTCTCGACGAGGAGCTGGCCGAGGAGCCGGAGGAGCGCGAGGAGGCGGAGGAGGAGGCCTGAAGGCGCCGCCTCGCCGTCACCCGCCGTACGACAGGTCGACCCTCGCCTCGCCCCGGTCCGGGACGGTCACCTGGAGGGTCCTCTCGCCCAGGCGCTCGTGCCAGGCGGTCACCACGTAGCTCCCCGCAGGGATGCCGCGCAGCGCGAAGGTCCCGTCGGCGCCGGTCACGGCCGCCGGCCCGTCGGCGACCAGCACGTAGGCCACCATCCAGGAGTGCACGTCGCACCGGATCTGGATCAGGCCGGTCCGGCCGAGCCGGGTCGGCACGCGCATCCCCTCCGACGGCGTCACGACCTCGAACAGGCTCCTGCGCCCTTCCCAGCCGTGGACGCTGTGCAGCACGGGGTCGCTGTTCCGGATCTCCAGGGTCGATCCCACCGGCGCCACCTGGACGCGGGGCCGGTAACGGCAGCGGCGCTGGTCGAGCACGAGGGTCGCCGGCGGCGGGGCCGGCGCGCCCTTCAGGGCGATCGCCACGTTGGCGAGCCGCCCGTCGCTCACCAGCAGCGATTCGTCCTCCACCTCGTCGCCGCACACGGACCGGTCCTTGGTGGTCGTGACGGCCGGCCGGGCCGGCACCGGTCCGGTGAAGCGCACGGTTCCGATCACGTCGCCGCCCCGCGCGTCCGTCGCCGAGAGGGCGGCGAACGTCGCCAGGATCGCGATCCGGCCGCGTCGCGCCATCGTGCACCTCCGCCTGCCGTCTACCGCTGGTGGAGGCCGGAGGGGGCGCCCACAAGGGTACCTCCCCTCCCCCCGGGGACTCGTCGCGTTGCCCGGGGCCGCGGCGCTTCGTAAGAAGAGTCCGCGTGACGAACGTGCCCGTCGCCGAGACGACCCTCGCCCACCGCCCCGCGCCGCTCACCGTCGCCCGCGACGTCTTCGCGCTCGCCAAGCCGCGCCTGGCGCTGCTCGTGCTGTGCACGGCCGCGGGCGGGATGTGGCTGGCGCCGGGCCGGCACGACGCCCTCTCCGCGGTCACCTTGCTGTTCGGCACCGCGCTCGTGGTCGGCGCGGCCAACGCGCTCAACAACTTCCTGGAGCGGGACGTGGACGGCCGCATGCGCCGCACGCGGGAGCGCCCGCTCCCGGCCGGCCGCATCGAGCCGTGGGTGGCCGTCGTCGTCGGGCTCGGGCTCCCCTCCTTCGCCCTCCCCGCCCTCGCCCTCTACACGAACAGCCTCACGGCGGCGCTCGCCGCACTGGCGCTCTTCACCTACGTGGTGATCTACACGCCGATGAAGCAGCGCAGCTCCCTCGCCCTCTTCGTGGGCGCGGTGCCGGGAGCCATCCCGCCGCTCATGGGCTGGACGGCGGTGACCGGCCGCCTCGACGCGGGCGGACTCGCCCTCTTCGCGCTCCTCTACTGCTGGCAGCTCCCGCACTTCCTCGCCATCTCCATGTACCTGAAGGAGGACTACGCGCGGGCCGGCCTCAAGGTGTTCGCCGTGGTGCACGGGGACGCCGCGACGAAGATCGCGGGCGCCCTGACCAGCCTGACGCTGGTGCCGGTGTCGCTCCTCCTCTTCCGCCTGCGGCTGGCGGGGAGCGCCTACGCCGTCTCGGCGGTGGTGCTGGGGACGGGCATGGGCGCCTACGCGCTCTCCGGCCTGTGGCAAGGGCCGTCCGCCAACCGGTGGGCGCGCAACTTCTTCCTCTTCACGCTGGCCTACCTGACCCTGCTCCTCGCCATCCTGCTGACCGACGCGCGCTAGACTCCCTCCATGAGCCTCGCCGTCCGCGACCTGGCGTTCCGTTACGGCGATCGGGAGGTCCTCCGGGACGTCTGCTTCGAGGTGGAGCGGGGGGAGATCCTCGGCCTCCTGGGGCCGAACGGCGCGGGCAAGAGCACCCTCTTCGCGATCCTGGCCGGCCTCCTGCCGCCCGCCGCCGGGCGCCTGCTGGTGGACGGCGTGGAGACCCCGCCCGGGGCGCGCTCCCTGCGCGCGCGCATGGGCGTGGTGTTCCAGTCGCCGAGCCTGGACGCGAAGCTGACCGCCGAGGAGAACCTGGTCCTGGGCGGACGGCTCTTCGGCATGGGCCGGGCCGCGGCCCGCGCCCGCGCCCGCGAGCTGCTCGCGGCGGGCGGGCTGGCCGATCGCGCGCGCGACGCGGCCGGGAAGCTGTCGGGGGGGCTCCGGCGCAGGCTCGAGCTGGCGCGGGCGCTCGTGCCCCGCCCGTCGATCCTGCTCATGGACGAGCCGACGAACGGGCTGGACGCCGCCGCGTTCCGCCAGACCTGGGAGGTCGTGCACCGGCTGCGCCGCGAGCAGGGCGTCACCGTGCTGGTCACCACGCACCGCCCCGACGAGGCCGAGGCGTGCGATCGGCTCGCCGTCCTGGCCGAGGGGCGCGTGGTCGCGACCGGGACGCCGGACGAGCTGCGCGCGCGCGTCGCGGGGGACGTGCTCACCGTCGAGGCGGACGACCCGGGGCCGCTCGCGGCCGAGATCGCGCGCCGCTTCGGCGTGGCGGCGCGCCCGGGGACCGGATCGGTGCACGTCGAGCGAGAGCAGGGGCACGAGCTGGTGCCGCGGCTCGTGGAGGCCTTCCCGCCGGGCCGCTTCCGCTCGCTCTCCGTGCGGCGGCCGACCCTGGCCGACGCCTTCCTGGCCATCACCGGGCGCGACCTCGACCCGTCACCGGCGCGGGAGACCCTGGTGGCATGACCGCCCTCGCCTACGACGTCGCCACGGTGCACACGCTCCTGCGGCGCGACCTGGTCCGGTTCTTCCGCCAGCCCTCGCGCCTCGCCGGTGCGCTCGGTCAGCCCGTCCTCTTCTGGCTCATCATCGGCAGCGGCATGGCGGGGACCTTCCGCATGCCGGGCTCGAGCGTCGGCTACCTCCAGTTCTTCTACCCGGGCGTGGTGCTGATGGTGGTCCTCTTCGCGGCCATCTTCACCACCGTCTCCGTCATCGAGGACCGGCACCAGGGCTTCCTGCAGGCCGTGCTGGCGGGGCCCGGGTCGCGCGGCGCGCTGGTGGTGGGGAAGGCGCTGGGCTCGGCGTCGGTGGCGCTCTCGCAGGCCGCGCTCTTCCTGCTGCTCGCCCCGGCCGCCGGCTTTCCGTTGCCCTCGGTGAACTGGCCGCTGCTCGTCGCCGCGCTCGCGCTGGCGGCCGTGGGGCTGGCGGCGCTGGGGTTCGCCGTCGCCTGGGCCGTCGACAACGTCCAGGGCTACCACGCCATCCAGATGACGCTGCTCGTGCCGCTCTGGGTGGTCTCCGGGGCCATGTTCCCCCCCTCGCCCACGCACCCCGGCTTCGACGCCGTGATGCGCGCCAACCCGGTCGCGTACGCGGTCTCCGCGGCGCGCCGCGCGCTGGCCGGCGCGGGCGCCGCCGGCGCGCGGCCCGGGTCGGCGGCGCGCGACCTGGCGGTGATCGCCGGGTTCGCGCTGGCCATGGTCGCCCTGGCCGTGCTCGTGGCGCGGAGGCGCCGGTGACGATCGCCGCCGCGCTCCCCACCCTCAACGCCGCCCTCAACGCGTCGAGCGCCCTCCTGCTCCTCCTCGGCTGGCGCGCCATCCGGCGGGGGCAGCGCGCGCGGCACCGCGCCCTCATGCTGGCCGCCTGCGGCACCTCGGCGCTCTTCCTCGCCGGCTACCTCACCCGCGTCGCCCTCACGGGGACGCACCGCTTCCCGGGGTCCGGCGCGCTCCGCGCGCTCTACCTGGCCATCCTGGGCAGCCACACCGCGCTGGCGGCCCTGGCGCTCCCGCTCGTGCTCCGCACGCTCCAGCTCTCGCTCACGGCGCGCTTCCCGCAGCACCGGCGCGTCGCGCGCGTCACCTTCCCGGTGTGGACCTACGTCTCGGTGACCGGGGTGCTGGTCTACGTGCTGCTCTACCACGTGGCGCCGGCCGTCCGATGAGCCGGCGCCCCTCCGCCAGACCGGCGGGCTCCCCCGCGGAGCCCCCGCCCGGCGCCGAGGCGCTGCGCGCCGCGCGCGAGGCGCTCGCCGCCGACCTGCGCCGCCGCGGGCTCAAGCGATCGCGCCGGCGCGACACGGTGGTCGACGTCTTCCTCCGGGCCACCGGCCACCTCTCCGTGGACGAGCTCACGGCGCGGGTGCGCGCGCGCGATCCGGAGATCGGCCAGACCACCGTCTACCGCACCATGAAGCTGCTCGCGGAGTGCGGCCTCGCCTCGCCCCAGCAGTTCGGGGACCGGCAGACACGCTACGAGCCGCGCCGGCCGGGCGGGCACCACGACCACCTCGTGTGCGACGTCTGCGGCGCCATCGAGGAGTTCGAGGACGAGGAGGTGGAGGCGCTGCAGCGCGCGGTGGCGCGGCGCCACGGGTTCGCGCTGGAGGGTCACCGGTTCGAGCTGCACGGACGCTGCGCGCGCTGCCGCGCGGGCGCGGTCCGGGCTCGCCCCGCTGCCGGCGAGCCGCCGGTCAGCGACGGCGGCGCCGGCTCGTCGCGGCCCCGCCGCTGACGAGCCGTTCGGCCTCGCCGGCGTGGGGCGCCTCGGGACAGAGCGCGAGGTAGTCGCCGAGCAGGCGGCG
>JAJYHA010000032.1 GCA_021784995.1 Myxococcales bacterium | reverse complement strand
GGCTCAACGCGGAGCACTTCGCGGGGACGGTGCAGGCCCGCATCGGCTGGGGCCCCGACCGCCGCCTCGGCCGGCGGCGCACCATCAAGACGGGCGTGTACGTGCAGGACGCCCGGCTGATCCGGATCCACCCCGCGCTCGACCGCGCGGAGGTGCCCGAGCTGTACGTGGCGGCGGTGATCTTCCACGAGATGCTGCACCAGGTCGTGCCGGCCACCGAGCGCGCCGGACGGCGGGTGGTGCACGGCGCCGAGTTCCGCCGCCGGGAGCGGGCCTACCCGGATCACGAGGCGGCGCGGCGCTGGGAGGAGCGGAACCTGTCGCTCCTGCTCGCACGCCGCTGAGGCGCCCGGGCGACATTCCCCCGCTTCGTCCGCCCCATCGTGGATAATCGCGGCCGCGTGCACCGGACGCGAACCCTCGCCGCCGCCTCGCTCGCGCTCGCGCTCGCGGTCGCGGCCTGCCTTCACCCGCGGGGCACGCCGCAGCGGCCGGCGGTCACGTCCTTCGAGATCGAGGGCACGCACGCGGTGTCGGCCGGCGAGCTGCGCGACGCCCTCGCCACCCAGCCCTCCGGCCGGTGGGCCTGGCAGCAGGTCCAGTACTACGACGAGGACGCCTTCGCGAACGACAGGCGGCGCATCGCGCGCTTCTACCAGGCGCGCGGGTACTACGACGCGCGCGTGGAGTCGGCCGAGGTGGTCCCGGACGGCCTGGGGCGGGTCCGGATCCGGGTCCGCGTCTCCGAGGGCGAGCCGGTCCGCGTGGTGTCGGTCGAGCTGCCGGGGATCGAGCAGGCGCCCGAGGCGCGCGAGCGCCTGGGCCGTCTCCCGCTGCGGCCGGGCGACGTCTTCACCGAGGCGGCCTACGACGCCACGCGGACGGCCATCCGCGACGCCCTCACCACGACGGGGTGGGCGCGCGCCGAGGTGGGGGAGCACGCCGACGTCGATCCGGGGACGCACCGGGCCTGGGTCCGCTACCCCGTCACGCCGGGCACGCGCTACCGCTTCGGTCCCGTCTTCGTGGCCGGCGCCTCGGCCATCCCGCGCGCGCGCATCCGGGAGGAGGCGGAGCAGGCGGTGCACCCCGGGAAGACCTACGACTCGTCCGACCTCCCCAAGGCCCAGGCACGGATCTCCGACCTGGGGGTCTTCGGCGGCGTGCGGGTCGGATCGGGGCAGCCCGACGACGCCCAGGCGGAGCTGCCGGTGGTGGTCTCGGTGCGCGAGGCGCCGTTCCGCACCATCCGGTTCGGCCCCGGGTTCCTCATCCAGCCGGTGCGGTACGAGATGGACGCGGTGGCGGGATGGAGCCACCGCGACTGGCTGGGGGGGCTGCGCCGGCTCAACCTCGACCTGCGCGCGGGGTACGCGTGGCTCCCCAACTGGTTCCGCGCCGACAAGCAGGGGCCGGTGGGGCTCGCCACGGCCGACTTCACCCAGCCCGGAGTGATCGGGCGCAACATCGACCTCAACCTGAGGGCGGAGCTCGAGCGCGGCCTCGAGCCGGCCTACGACTTCTGGGCCGAGCGGTTCCACATCGGCACGCCCATCCGGTTCGGCCGGGTGGCGACGATCGTCCCCTCGCTCAACGTCGAGCTCTACCAGCTGACGGGGAGCATCTCGCAGGGAGACCCCGCCACGGGCTCGGTGCTCCTGCTCCAGACCTGTCCCGGCCACAACCCGAACTTCTGCCTGCTCTCCTACTTCGAGCAGCGCTTCACCCTCGACTTCCGGGACGACCCCATCCTCACCACCAAGGGCCTCTACTTCAGCCTGGCGCTGCAGGAGGGCTTCAGCGCGTTCGGGAACGGCTCCTCCTACCTGCGCGTGCTGCCGGAGGTGAGGGCCTTCGCCAGCCTCCCCGGGAGGATGGTGCTCGCCACGCGCGCGCGGGTCGGCATCGCGGAGCCACTGGCCGGAGGCGACGTCCCCATCGTCGCCAAGTTCACGAGCGGCGGTCCCAACCTGATGCGCGGCTACTACACCCGGATGCTCTCGCCCCTCATCTACTACAACCCGTGCGCCATCCAGGCCGGGAACTGTCCAACCTACCTCCCGGTGGGCGGCAACGGCCTCATCGACGGGTCGGCCGAGCTGCGCTTCCCGATCTCGGGCAACCTGGGCGGCGCGCTGTTCCTCGACTTCGGCAACGTGACGGCGGGGGTGGCGGAGGCGCTCAACCTGGCCAACCTGCAGTACGCGGTGGGGGCCGGCATCCGGTACACGACCGTCTTCGGGCCCATCCGGTTCGACGTGGCCGGCCGCCTCCCGAAGGTGAACGGCGACCAGCCGGGCGTGCAGGTGCTGGCCCTCGGACAGCCGCTCAACGAGAATTCGAGCATCATTCGCTATCATTCGGAGCCGATCGTCTCGGTCCACCTCTCGATCGGGGAGGCGTTCTAGGCGGTGAAGGGGCGCGAGGAGGAGGTGCCGTCCTGCGACGGGCGCGGGTGATCCTGGGCTACGGCCTCCTGACCGCGCTCGCGGCGGCCGGGCTCGCCCTGTCGCTCGGCTACGCCGCGGTCACCACCGACCTGGGGCGTGGCCTCCTCGTGCCGCGCCTGGTGCGCGTCGTCGACGGGGCCATCGCCGGGCGGGTCGAGCTCCGCGGGTTCGAGTTCCTCCCGGGCGGCGGCATCGAGCTGCGCGGGGTCCGGGTCATCGATCCCGACGAGGACGTGGTGATCCGCGCCGAGCGCGTGCGGGTCCAGGTCGACGTCCGGCGCCTGCGGTCGAGGGCGGTCGGGCTGCAGGTGGAGCTCGAGGCTCCGGCGGTCTTCCTGAAGCGCGACCGCGACGGCAAGCTGTCGCTGGCGCGCGCCTTCGCCGCGCGGCACCCCACCCCGGAGCGGCCGGACGACGGGCGGCCGTTCCGCTGGACCCTCCGCCTCCTCCACCTCGGCCTCCACGGGGGCGCGGTCCGCTGGGTCGACGCGGCGGGCCGGACGACGCTGGAGGCGGAGCGGCTCGACGCGGAGGGGCGCGGCAGCTACGGTCCGCACGGCGCACGGGTGGAGCTGTCGCTGCACGGGTGGATGGTCGCGCCCGAGCGCGTCCCCATCGCGCTCGAGCTGGCGGGGGGCCTGCGCGAGCGGGAGCTGCGCGTCCGCCTGCTCCGGGCGCGGGCCGGCGACACGGCGCTCGACGCGGCCGCGCTCGTCGACCTGCGCACGTGGCGGGGGAGGGCGGCCGTCCTCGCCCTGGCGGTGGACGCCGGGCAGCTCGACCGGGCGCTGCCGGCGGTGCCGCTCGCGGGCGACGTGGCCGGGACGCTCTACGCCGAGTCGGACGGCGCGCGCGCCAGCGCCGCGCTCGATCTCCGCCCGAAGGGCGGCGGCAGCGCGGCGGCCACGGTGGCGGCGCGGCTGCCGCCCGAGGAGCCCGCCGCCGGGCTGGAGCTGCGCCTCGACCGCATCGACCTGTCGCGCGTGCTCCGGGGCGCGCCGGTGACCCGCCTCGACCTGCAGGCGCGCGGCCACGGCGCGGGGCGCGGCCTCGACACGCTGCGCGGCGCGCTGTCGGTGGCCCTCGGCCCCTCGCAGCTCCAGGGCGGCCGGGTGGGCCCCGTCGAGCTGCGCGCCACGGCCGACCGGGGCACCTGGGAGGTGACGCGCCTCGAGGCGAGCCTGCCCGGCGCCCGGATCAGGGGCCAGGGCCGGTGGCGAGGGTCGGGTGCGGTCGCCGCGTCCGCGACGATCGACGCGACCGATCTGGCCGCGGCGCTGCGCGACGCGGAGCTGCTCGGCGCGGGGCCGCTGCCGGAGGCCTCGGGCGCGGCGCGCGTCGAGGCCGACCTCTCCGGCACGGCGACGGCGCCGCGGCTCACCTTCCGCCTCCAGTCCGACCGGGTGGCGGTCGGCGGCGCCGTCGCCACGGGGGTCGCGCTCGCCGGCGACGTGGCCGGACCGCTGCGCACGCCGCGCGCCCTGGTGGGGGGGGCCCTGGACGGCCTGGTCGCGGGCGGCCTCGACGCGCGGAACGTCCGGCTCTCGGGCGTGGTGGCGCGCCTGGCGGGGGACCTCGACATCACGGGCGACGTCCCCGGCTTCGGCCCCGACGCGCTGAAGCTGCGGGTGGCAGGCCAGCTCACGCGCGACCGGCGCGTGCTCCAGCTCTCCGCCCTGACGGTGGCGTGGCCCGGCGATCGCTTCGAGCTGCAGCAACCGGCGCGCGTCACGCTGTCGCCCCCCTCCGTGGACGCGCTCCTCCTCGCCGCCGGCGCGCAGCGGATCGAGATCGTCGGCGGGGTCCAGGGCGTGGGGTCGCGGCGGGTCGCGGACGTCCGCGCCCGGCTGCAGTCCATCGACCTGTCGCGCCTGCCCGCGGCGCTCCTCCCCGCGTCGCTCGGGATCGCCGGGCGCGTGGACGCGGACCTGGCCGCGGCGGGGCCGCTCGACCTCCCGCGGCTCACGGCGCGCGTGGCCGTGCAGGACGGCGCGGGGCTCGGGGTCGACGGCCTGACGCTGCGCGCCGACGCCGCCTACGACGCCGGCCGCCGGCGGGCCCGCGGCGAGCTGACGCTGGAGCGGCGGGAGGGAGGCCGGATCGAGGTGAGGGCCGACCTGCCCACCGCGCGCCCGCCCGCGGCGGCGCTCTCGCTGGACGCGTCCGCGTCCGCCTGGCCGCTGCCGGTCCTGCTGCGGGCGCTGGGCGCGCGCGCGCCGGAGCCGGTGGACGGGCTCCTCTCGGCCGAGGTGCGCGTGCGGGGCACGGTGGCGGCCCCGACGGCGCACGTGGCCGCCTCGGTCGAGCGGGGCCGCTACGGCGACTTC
>JAJYHA010000470.1 GCA_021784995.1 Myxococcales bacterium | reverse complement strand
CCCGGCCGCGGCTCCCCGGCGCAGCGCCGGATCACCTCGCCGAAGGCGGTGTCGGCGCGGACCTCGTACCGCCGGCGCCGGACCGCGCGCGCGAGCGACCGCGGGACGTGGAGCCACGAGGGGAGGAGGACGAGGCGGGGATCGGGTGACCACCACAGGATGTCGGGCGCATCCTCCGAGTACCAGGGGAAGATGCCCTCGGCGTAGCCGCGGACCAGCCGCTCCGGAGAGAGGTCGCCGCCGATCGCCACCAGTCCGTCCGGATCCGCCTGCCGCGGGTCGGGGAACACCGGCGCGCGGGGGAGGCGCCAGACGGGCACCCGCCGAGTCTACTCCGGGAAGGGGACCTGCGCCCGGGCGCGCCGTCGGCGATCCGGCCGCCGGATCGTTCACGGAGAGAGAAGAGAGCCCGGCGTCGGCGTGGAGGAAAGCAAGCGGTCGCCCCAAGAGGGATCTGCGAGCCGGGGTCCCGCACAACTACCTGAGGTGCGGCTTTTCGCCGCAGCCGCGTCAGGACCGAACCAACTCGAACGGCGCCGGAACGGGTGGGCGCGTCACGCCAAGTCCATGAGCTCTCTCTTCAGACCGAGGTCGAACACCGCGTTCCGCGTCGTCCTCCTCGTGCTCGCCGGGGGAGCGGTCGGGACCCTGGGCGGCCTGATGGTGTGGGCACGGATGCCCTCGGGGACGGGCCAGCAGGACGCGCTGGTCCAGCCCGTCCAGTTCGATCACCGGCACCACGTGGTCGACGACGGCATCGACTGCCGGTACTGCCACTTCAGCGTCGAGCGCGCTCCCAGCGCCGGGATCCCCGCCACCGCCGCCTGCATGAACTGCCACGCGCAGGTCTGGAACCGCAGCCCGCGGCTCGACCCGGTGCGCCAGAGCTACTTCACGGGCCAGCCCATCCCCTGGGTGCGCGTCCACCGGCTGCCCGACTTCGTCTACTTCGACCACTCCATCCACGTGAACAAGGGGGTCGGCTGCGAGACCTGCCACGGGCGCGTGGACCGGATGCCCGCGGTGGAGCAGGTGGCGCCCCTCACCATGAGCTGGTGCCTCGAGTGCCACCGCAACCCGGCCCCCAACCTGCGGCCCCTCGACCAGATCACGACCATGGGCTGGGTGCCGCCCGCCGACCACGCCGCCCTGGCCGCGGACCTCATGAAGCGCCTCGACGTTCACAGCCGGACGAGCTGCACGACATGTCATCGATAGCGCCAGGCTCGAAGCTCCCCATCCTCGGTCAATCCCCGGCCGGCGAGCGCGCCCCGGCCGACGGGCGGCACTGGTGGCGCAGCCTCGGCGAGAGCCAGCGCGCGCGCCTGCCCGGCCCGGAGTTCGAGGAGGGCGCGGCGGAGGCGCCGGACGGCTTCTCGCGCCGCGGGTTCCTCCAGATCCTGGGCGCCTCGGCCGCCTTCGCCACCCTGCAGGCCTGCCGCCCGCCGCGTCACAAGATCTTCCCGTACGTCCGCCCGCCCGAGAAGGCGCTCCTCCCCGGGACCGCCGTGCACTACGCCACGGCCCTGGTGACCGGCGGCCACGCCACGGGCCTGCTGGTGACGAGCAACGACGGCCGCCCGACCAAGGTGGAGGGCAACCCCGACCACCCGGCCAGCCTGGGGGCGGTCTCCAGCTTCGAGCTGGCGTCGATCCTCGACCTGTACGACCCGCGCCGCGCCCGCGGCTTCCGTCGCGGCCACGCGCAGCTCGCCTACCGGTCCGTCCTGCGCGAGCTGTCGGCGCTCGCCGCCCGCCACGAGCAGGACGGGGGCGCTCGTCTGCGCTTCCTGGGGGGGCTCGACGGGTCACCCCTGCTGCAGGAGCTGCGCCGGCGCATCCGCGCCCGCTTCCCGCGCGCCCGCTTCCACGCCTTCGACGGCGTCGCGCCCGAGGCCTCGCGCGAGGGCGCCATCCTCGCCTTCGGGCGGCCGCTGGTGGCACGGCACCGCCTGCAGGACGCCCGGGTCGTCCTGTCGCTCGACGCCGACTTCCTGGCCCTGGGGCCGGAGGCGCTCCGCCTGGCGCGCGAGTTCGCCGGGCGCCGCGAGCCCGGGCCGGAGATGAACCGGCTCTACGTGGTGGAGCCGCAGATGTCCGTCACGGGCGCGGCCGCCGATCACCGCTTCCGCGCGAAGCCCTCGGAGGTGCTCGCCTTCGGCCGCGCGGTGGCCGGGCGCCTGGCGGCGCGTCACGGCGCCGCCGGGCTGGCGCCCCTCGGGGCGGAGGGTGGCCCCTTCGCGCGCGAGGCGGCGGCGGTGGCCGACGACCTGGCGCGCGCGCGCGGGCGCTCCCTGGTGATCGCGGGGGAGGGGCAGCCACCGGCCGTGCACGCGCTGGCGCACGCCGTGAACGCGGCGCTCGGTAACGTCGGGGCGACGGTGGAGTACGCGGCGTCGCCGCTGGAGGAGGCGCTCGGCGCCGGCACGCTGCGGGAGCTCGCCGCCGACCTCGCCGCCGGCCAGGTGGACGCGGTCGTCGTCACCGCCCACGACCCGGTCTACGGCGCGCCGGCCGACGTCGACCTGGGCCCGCTCCTCGCCAGGGCGCGCGACGGCATCTACCTCGCCGGCCGCGACGACGAGACGGCGCCGTTCTGCAGCTGGGTCATCGCCGCCAGCCACCCCTTCGAGAGCTGGGGCGACGCGCGCGCCCACGACGGCACCGTTTCCATCGTGCAGCCGCTCATCCAGCCGCTCTTCGAGAGCCTCTCCGAGGTGGAGCTGCTGGCGGCCTTCGTGGACCTGGTGGACCACGGGGCCTACCGGCTCCTGCGCGACTCCTGGAGCCTGCGCGCGCCGGGCGCCGACTTCGAGCAGCGGTGGGAGTCGTGGCTCGCCCGCGGCGTCGTGCCCGGGACCGCCCTCGCCGCCGAGCCGGCGCCGGTCCGGTTCGAGGCGGTGGGCGCCGCCGTCCAGCAGGCCGCGGCGCGCGCGCCCCGGGGCGCGGCCGGCGGCCTCGAGCTGGGCTTCGTGCCCGACTACAAGGTGCTCGACGGGCGCTTCGCGGAGAACGGGTGGCTCCAGGAGCTGCCGCACCCGGTCACGCGCATGACCTGGGACAACGCCGCCTACCTCTCCCCGGCCACCGCGCGCGCGCTCGGGGTGGAGAACGGTGCGGTCGTGGAGCTCCGCGCCGGCGGGCGCAAGGTGCAGGGCGCCGCCTGGATCATGCCGGGCCACGCCGACGGCTGCGTCACGGTGCCGGTCGGCTACGGACGGCGTCGCGCGGGCCCGGTCGGCACCGGCGTCGGGTTCGACGCCAACGCGCTCCGCACCTGGGACGCGCGGTGGTCGACGTCCGGCGCCACGCTGGTCGCGGTCGGCGGCCCGGCGCACCCCTTCGCGATGACCCAGGAGCACTTCTCGATGGAGGGGCGCGACATCGCCCTCTCCTTCGCGCTCCGCGACTGGAAGCCCGATCGCGTCGAGCACCTCAAGGGGCCGGAGCCGACCCTGCAGGCGCCGGTGGACTACCAGGGCCAGCAGTACCGGTGGGGCATGGCGATCGACCTCTCGCGGTGCATCGGCTGCGCCGCGTGCACCACCGCGTGCCAGGCGGAGAACAACATCCCCATCGTCGGCAAGGAGCAGGTGATGCGCAGCCGCGAGATGCACTGGCTGCGGGTCGACCGGTACTTCGCCGGCTCCCTCGACGCGCCCGAGGCCATCGCGCAGCCGATGATGTGCCAGCACTGCGAGGCGGCGCCCTGCGAGTACGTCTGCCCGGTCAACGCCACCGTCCACTCGGACGAGGGCCTGAACGAGATGATCTACAACCGCTGCGTCGGCACCCGGTACTGCTCGAACAACTGCCCGTACAAGGTGCGGCGGTTCAACTTCCTCGACTACCGCGGCGAGCTCTCCGCGACCGAGAAGATGGCGATGAACCCCGACGTCACGGTGCGGACGCGCGGCGTGATGGAGAAGTGCACCTACTGCGTGCAGCGCATCGAGCGCGCGCGCATCGAGGCGCGCGTCGAGGGGCGCACCCTCCGCGAGGGGGAGTTCACCACCGCCTGCGCGCAGGCCTGCTCCTCGCGCGCCATCGTGTTCGGCAACCTGAACGACCCGGGCTCCGCCGTGTCCCGGCTTCACCGCGACGAGCGGCGTTACGACGTGCTCCACGACAACGGCACGCGGCCGCGGACCGCGTACCTGGTGCGCATCCGGAACCCGAACCCCGAGCTGTCATGAGCGCCGAGATCCGAACCCTGCAGCCGCTCGATCCCCTGGAGGACGCCCCGGTCCTGGTCGGCAGGCCCGGCGACCTCGAGCTCACGAACGACCTGTTCCGCCCGGTCTGGCAGCGGACCCGCCGCGGCTGGCTCGCGATGCTGGGCGCCTGCGCCGCGCTGAGCGGCCTGCTCTTCTTCGCGGCGGGCTACACCTTCTACAGGGGCATCGGCGCCTGGGGGAACAACATCCCGGTCGCCTGGGGCTTCGGCATCATCAACTTCGTCTGGTGGATCGGCATCGGCCACGCCGGCACGCTGATCAGCGCCATCCTCCTCCTCTTCCAGCAGAAGTGGCGCACCTCCATCAACCGCTTCGCCGAGGCGATGACGCTCTTCGCCGTCATGCAGGCGGGCCTCTTCCCCATCCTGCACCTCGGCCGCCCCTGGTTCGCCTGGTGGCTCTTCCCGTACCCCTCCACGCTCGGCATCTGGCCGAACTTCAAGAGCCCGCTGCTGTGGGACGTGTTCGCCGTCTCCACCTACTTCACGGTGTCGCTCCTCTTCTGGTACGTGGGCCTCCTGCCCGACCTCGCGGCGCTGAGATCG